>UREG01000014.1 GCA_900546795.1 uncultured Veillonellaceae bacterium
ATGTCGGCAGTTCGATCCTGTCATCGCCCACCATAGAGACACCATCAGAAATCTGATGGTGTTTTTTTAAAATAGAAGATACAGAGCTTTTTCTGGACAGCAGCTGCATCAATACGAGGAGCCGGCGAAGATTTGCGTTGATGCTGATGCATACGTGTGCAGAAGAATAAAAGAATCCCCGCAGCATATGCCTGCGGGGATTTTGTTGTTTGTTAAATGGTATTAGCCGACAATAGCTTTTAATGCTTCTTCTGCTTTTTCATAATTTGGCGGCGTCGTTACTTCTGGAACGATTTCCACATAACGGACGACATTATCTTTATCTGCAATCACGATAGCCCGAGTCAGCAGGCGCAGTTCGTCGATGAGGACGCCGTATGCTTCACCGAAAGAAGCATAGCGATAGTCAGAGAGGGTGATTACATTTTCAATGCCGGCTGCGCCGCAGAAGCGTTTCTGCGCAAACGGAAGGTCCATGCTGACTGTCAGGACGACCACATCGTTGCTCAAGCTGGTAGCAAACTGATTGAACCAGCGGGTCTGGGCATCGCATACGCCCGTATCTAAAGAAGGAACGATGCTGAATACTTTGACTTTTCCTTCGAAATCTTTTAAAGAAACACTGCTGAGGTCATTGGCAATGACCTGAAAATCGGGAGCTTGCTGTCCAACTTTTATTTCACTGCCGGCCAAGGTGAGCGGATTGCCTGCAAATGTAATTGCATTTTGACGTTTTTCCATCATAAATTACCTCCTAAAAAGTATAGAATCTATGAATTAACTATAGCATATGCAACGAATTTAGTAAATATAGTATAGAAAAACAATGATAAATTTTTATAAAATAAGAGAAGAGATCGTGGAAAAGGAGGCAGTGTGATGAAAATATTATTGGCTGAAGACGATCAGCATTTGGGAAAGCTTCTTTCTATGCTGCTGAAGAATCAACATATACAGGTGCATTGGGTGACGGATGGGAAGGCGGCGTATGAAGCCTGTTATCAGGACGGATATGATGTGCTGGTGCTGGACTGGATGATGCCGGAATTGGACGGCGTTCGGCTGTGCCGCTGCCTGCGGGAAGAATCGTATGGCGGAAAGATTCTCATGCTTACGGCAAAAGACGCAGTGGAAGATCGGGTAGAGGGATTAAACAGCGGCGCCGACGATTATCTGGTAAAACCGTTTGGGGTAGAAGAGCTGGTCGCCCGGCTGCATGCGCTGCATCGCCGGCAGGGGATATACCAGGGAGAAGATGTCCGATACGGCGGATTCTGGCTGGAACAGGGGCGGTATTTGCTGCATTATGAAGAGAAAGCGGTAGAGCTTCGCCCGCGGGAATTTAAACTGCTGGAGCTGCTGCTGCGGAACCGCAATACGATATTGCCTCGGGACGTTTTGCTGGAACGGGTATGGGGATGGGATTCGGAAGTGTCGGAAAATAATCTGGAAGCCCATATTCGGCTGCTTCGCAAAAAGATCAAGGAAATCAGCGATGTGGAATTGATTCATACGGTGCGGGGCGTAGGATATATGGCAGGAGAGGGGTCGCATGTTTAACCGATTAAGGCAGAAACAGACGATCGTATATTCGGTCGTTTTTGGGATTTTGATCACGCTGGTAGTCGGCGCTACTTATTTGTTGGTGTGGCGCATGATTATTTCTCATGAGAAAGAAAATCTCCTACTCCAAATCGAGCATGAAGCAGAAGAATATACATTGTCCGGAGAGCTTCCCGTATCAGCCGATGAATTAAAGACGGGCCGGTTCCTTGCCTATATGACCGGAGCGGACGGACAGACTGCCGTGGTGGATCAGCTCAGTTCGGTGCCGGTAGGCAAGGCATTGCTGCGGCATAAAGACAACTGGCCGATAGAGAAGGAAAACGATTCGCTGATGATCCGCTTTAAAGAAGGGGGCGTCCGGTATCGGTATTTGGCAGCGGCTGGGCCGGTTATTAAAGACGGGGAACAGATTGCCACTTTATATATGTTTAAGGATATGGAATTTTATTATGAAGCGGCGGTGGACTCTTTGCGTTTGCTTGCTGCTGTAGGAACGCTGCTGTTTGCGGCGGCTATCGGCTTGGGATACTGGCTGTCGGGGCGGACGATCCGGCCGATTCAGGAAAGTTATGAACGGCAGAAACAATTCACGTCGGACGCTTCCCATGAAATGCGGACGCCCCTGGCCGTATTGCGCCTGGCGATTCAGCTGATGAAAGGCGAGCCTTCCTGCATTGGCAGCGCCACAGTGCGGCAGACGCTGGATATGATGGAAGACGAGGTGCTCCATTTAACGGGGCTGATAGAAAAGCTGCTGGAAATTTTCCGGCGTGAAGAAGGGCGGCAGCCTTTGGTATATGAAGAAATCGATTTGAGCCGATTGTGCCGGGAGATCATGGCGCCTGCCCGGCTGCTGGCGCAGGAAAAAGGGATAGTTATAGAAGAATCGCTGCCGGAATCGGCTGTGTGCAAAGCAGATGGGAAGGCGCTGGGGCAGGCATTGCGGATTTTGATGGATAATGCGCTGAAATATACGCCCGAAGGCGGAACGGTGCGGATAGAGGTGCGCCGGGACGGAAAGCATTGGTGTTTGGCCGTAGCCGATACGGGGATAGGGATTGCTGATGCGGATAAATCGAAGGTATTTGAGCGGTTTTATCGCGTCGATGCGGCGCGCAGCCGGGAACAGGGCGGTTTTGGTCTGGGGCTGTCGCTGGCAAAGCTGATCGTAACGCTTCATGGCGGAGAGATTCATATAAAGGATCAGAAGCCGCAGGGAACGATTTTTGAAATACAGATTCCAAACAAAAAATAAATAAAGAGGTTTCAGGTTCATTTCAGTCACTCTTTTTACAATGAGGCTAACATGACAAAGGGAGTGATGAAATGAATAAAAAAATATGGCTTATCGTGGGGGTGGCGGCGGTTATCCTATTGTTTTGGGGCAATGGAAGTCTGCTTGTTACAGATAGCGTTGAATCTAACTATGCGCTGACCGCTAAAGAAATGGTGCGGTCCGGCGATTGGATGTCGCCGCAGATTTATGGCCGGTACTGGTATGACAAGCCCATATTCTTTTATTGGCTGACCGCGCTGGCTTTTCGGATATGGGGATATACTGAATTTGCCGCCCGATTTTTCCCTGCCTTGTTCGGTCTGGGAGGACTGGCGCTGCTTGCTTGGGGAAGCCGGAAACTTTACGATGAAAAGACGGCGGTGTACAGTACCGTCGTTTTGCTTTCGGCAATAGAATTCTTTCTTATCAGTAAATCGGTGATCACAGACAGTACCTTATTTTTCTTTTTCAGTGGAGTACTGCTGTATTTTTACTTGGGATATCGGGACAATAAACCGGTGTATTGGTATGCGATGTATGCGTCGGCAGCGCTGGCGGTGCTTACCAAAGGGCCGGTCGGCTGTCTGCTGCCGGGACTTATCATTTGTATTTTTTTGACTAAACAGCGCGGCTGGGCCGTACTCAAACGCATGAAACTAGGATCGGGGATTCTCTTCTTCCTTGCATTGTCAGTGCCTTGGTATCTATATATGTATCAGGTTCACGGCGATATTTTTCTGCAAACATTTTTCGGTACGCACAATGTGCTGCGCGCTACGGTTTCCGAACACCCGCGGGATAACGTCTGGTACTATTATTTGGCGGTCAATAGCTTGGCCCTGTTTCCGTGGACGGGAGTGATTCCGGCGGCGGTATGGAACTGGTGGAAAAAGGGCAGGAAAAAAATCGAAGAACGGGAAGTATTTCTGTTGATTTGGGCCGGTACGGTATTTGTCTTCTTCCAATGCATGGCAACGAAATATATTACCTATACCTATCCGCTTCTTTTCCCGGCGGCAATCCTTTTGGGCCGTTATGTCCGGGAGCAGGCGGCAATCCTGCAAAAGAAACGGTACGGAATCGGTATGTTTGCCGTCTATGTGCTGCTGGCCGGCGCCGCATATTGGCTGGGACATTCGGGCAGGCTGGATGTGCAGGCCGGATATATGATTTGGGCGGCGATTGGAATGGCGCTGTGCTTATGGCAATGGAGCCGGAAGGACAAGAATTCCGTGTTGGAAGTCGGCATGGGAGCCGTTCTGATTTATCTGACCCTTATTTCATCGGTAGCCGTGCCGTTATCGCAGGAGCGATCCGGTTACAGCGTTGCACAGGATTTGAACCGCACAGCGGGGCTGACGGAACAGGTCGGCGTATTGGGAAGCTACCCGACTTCGGCGGTATTTTATTCGGACAACCGGCAGCTGCTGAAATTGGTTCATGAAAAAGAACTCCTTGCCGAAAAACCGCAGGGATTTTCCTGGAACGATAAAAATGTAATGCCTATGGCGGCGATAGAACAGAACGACTGCACGATACTGCTTGTGAAAAAGGCGGAATGGGAACGTTTTAAAACGCTGCCGGAGAGCCGGGACTGGCAGATCGATATGACCGATCGGAATTGGTACGTTTTGAAAAAGACAAACGGAATATAAGTACAATAGAGGTGTACAGCGTGGTATAATAAGAACCGTCAATGCACAAATGTTTGGTGAGGAGAGAGGGTGAAACAATGAAAGCAATTACTTCTGCGGAAAACAGATGGGTAAAGCTGGCGGCGGCATTGCAGCGGCGCAAAATGCGATATAAAGAACATCGGTTTATGACCGAAGGATTTCGGATGCTGGAAGAACTGGTGGCGCTGAAATATATGGACGTCGTTTGTTTTGTAAATGAAACCGGCAGGACATCGGATCGGTTTGCCGCGCTGTACGAAAATTCGCAGGCTCTGGCATGGGAATGGTATGAAGTGACGGAGTCGGTATATCAGAAAATGAAAAGTACGGAACATTCTCAGGGCGTATTGGCAATGGTTCCCTTTGAAGAGAAAAAGTATGTGGATATCCCGACAGAAAAGACTGGGATGTACTTGTATCTTCATGATATCCAGGATCCTGGCAACTTAGGAACCATCATACGGACGGCAGCGGCTTCCGGCTGCCTGGGGATCTTGCTCAGTCCGGGGAGTGTCGATGTATTTAATGAAAAAGTGGTGCGCAGCACCATGGGCAATTTGTTTCGTCTGCCGGTCGTGCAGCAGGTATCGCCGGAAGAAATGCTGGCGTTTGCCCGGCAGCGGAATGCCGCGGTCATAGCCTGTGCGATGGAAGGCGCTGTATGCTATACGGAGCCGGCATATGAAGCGGGGGCAGTCGTTGTCTTGGGAAATGAAGGGAATGGACTGCCACAGGATTTAATTGAGGCCTGCGATTGCTGTGCGGCGATTCCTATGGCCGATGGGGTCGAATCTCTGAATGTAGCGGTAGCAGCCAGCTTGTTTTTATATGAAGGATTTCGAAAGAAAAATTTTATAAATAAGAAATAGTATTTAGAGTAGACAAATGTATTTTAGTGAAGTATAATAAGCACCAGATTATATTTTCACGTACAGGAGTAGGAATGAAACGGTTGATTATCAATGCCGATGATTTCGGCATACACGAAAAGGTCAATGAAGGGATCGTGTCTGCCCATGAAAAAGGGGTGCTGACGAGTACGACCCTCTTGGCTTCCGGCCTGGCGTTTGCAGATGCGGCGGAAAAAGCCCGGCGGATGCCGTCGCTGGGAGTAGGTGTGCATTTGTGTTTAGTCGGCGGTCTGCCGCCGGTCAGCTCTCTGCATGAAGTGCGTTCGCTGGTAGATCCGGACGGTTTATTTTTTCCTTCTTACGGACCGGTTATCAAGCGGGCGTATGAGGGAAAGCTGAACTATCAGGAGCTTTACAGCGAGTGGGATCGGCAGATTGAAAAGATCTTTCGGGCAGGGATTGCGGTGACGCATATAGACAGTCATCAGCATTTGCACATGCTCCCGCCGATATGGAAGATCACTGCCGCGCTGATGAAGAAATACAAAATAAAAAAACTGCGGATTCCTCGGGAATCTTATGGATTTAAAGCGATTCTGGCAAACCCGGTGCGTACAATGGGGCGGAGCGGGCTCACGTTTTTGGCTGGACGGGCGATGAAAGATGTCCGCCGGCAGGGCTTTGTTACTACCGATCGGTTTTGGGGCATGATTGACGGCGGGCATATGAACGTAAACAATCTGTATTATATCCTCAATCAATTGGGGCCGGGCAGCCATGAAATGATGATGCATCCGGGGCTGGGAGCGGCGGAATTATCCCAGCAGTTTACCTGGGGATATCGGTGGGAAGAAGAATATGAGGCTCTTCTTTCACCGGCGATCCGCGATTTGATCAGAGAGAAAAAAATACAGCTGATTCATTTTGGTCAGCTGTAAGAGAAAAGAGGAGCAATATGAATATATTAGTTACCGGCGGGGCCGGGTTTATTGGCTCCCATATCGTAGATGAATTAGTGGCAGAAGGGCATCGGGTCACCGTAGTGGACAATGTCTCGTCCGGAAGCTGGGAACAGGTTTCTAAAGATGCCGAGCAGATCGAATTAGATATTCGGTCAGAAAAATTAGAAGATGTATTCAAATCCCATGCGTTTGATATCGTGTTTCATGAAGCGGCGCAGACAATGGTTCCCTATTCCATGGATCATCCGGAAGAAGACGCGTCCATTAATATTATGGGATTGCTGAATGTGTTGGAAGGAGCCCGCCGGCATGGGGTGAGAAAAGTGATATTTTCCTCTTCCGCCGCAGTGTATGGGGACAATGAAAATGTGCCTATTTGCGAGTCGGAAATGCCGCGGCCTACTTCTTTTTACGGACTGACAAAATGGATGACAGAGCAGTATCTGGAACAATATTATAAAGCGTTTGGCCTGGAATATACCGTGCTTAGATATTCTAATGTATATGGAGAACGGCAGGGAATTCGCGGCGAGGGCGGCGTGGTGTTTCTTTTTGCGAAAGCCATTACAGAGGGCAGCGGATTTACGATATTTGGAGATGGGACGCAAACGCGGGATTTTATTTATGTAAAAGATGTGGCGGCGGCAAATATTGCGGCAATGAAGGCTCTTTCTTCCCGCGGGGTATATAATATCTCCAGCAATACTGAACTTTCGGTCAATGCACTGGCAGAAAAGATAATGGCCGCGGCAGAAACCACGGTGCCGGTCTCGTATCAAGCGGGCCGGCTGGGCGATATTTACCGGTCTTGTTTATGCAATCAAAAAGCTCGTTTGGAATTAGGCTGGCAGCCCAGCGTATCGCTGGAAGACGGCTTAAAAGAAACGTATATGTATTTTAAAGGAGGACACAGCAAATGAAAACGAATTCGGAATCTCCGCGCTATTTTTTGATTCAAGAAGATATTTTGCCGGAAGCTATAAAAAAGACGATTAAGGTAAAAGAAATTTTAAAGCGCGGCGAAGCGCGGACCATCAATGAAGCGGTGGCGCAGCTGGATTTGAGCCGCAGTGCATATTATAAATATAAGGATTATGTGTTCCCGTTTTATGAAGTGACGCAGGGAAAGATCGTTACGTTTATGCTGATGATTTCGCATCGGCCGGGCACTTTGTCGCAGGTGCTGAATCATATTGCGGCTCATGACGGCAGTGTGGTTACGATCAATCAGGGGATACCGATGCAGGGCGTAGCCAACGTGTCTATTTCTGTGGAAACAAAAGAAATGAAAAGTTCGCTGGAAGATTTGGTGGAAGATCTCAAAGCGGTCCAGGGCGTTACCAGAGTAGAGATGGTAGGCCAGGCATAAATTTATATTATATATCAGGGGGTTAAGACATGAGAGACGTTTGTATTGCCATATTGGGGCTGGGTACAGTCGGCCAGGGCGTATTGAAAGGATTGAAGGAGAATAGTGAGCTGATGCTGCATCAAACGGGCTGTGCTGTTCGCGTAAAAAAAATATTGCTTCGCAATCCTGAAAAATACAGCTATGTGGAATTGCCGGAAGGGGCAGAAGTCGTTACAGATTTCCAGCATATTCTTGACGATGAAGAAATTCAGATCGTTATTGAAGTGATGGGCGGCACGACGTTTGCTAAAGACTGTATGGAACGCTCTATTTTGGCAGGCAAACATGTTGTCACGGCGAACAAGGACGTTATGGCGATGTGCGGGCAGCAGCTGATTCAGCTGGCGGAAGATCACGGTGTGGATTTCTTTTTTGAAGCCAGTGTTGCCGGAGGCATTCCGATTATCCGCCCCCTGTATAATTCTTTGTGGAGCAATCAGATCGAATCCATCGTAGGCATTATGAACGGCACGACGAATTATATTTTGAGCCGAATGACAGCGGAAGGACTTTCCTTTGAAGAGGCGCTTCGGGGCGCTCAGGAAAAAGGCTATGCGGAAGCAGATCCGACTGCCGATGTAGAAGGGTACGATGCAGGACGAAAGATTGCGATTTTAGGTATGATGGGATTTCATACCGGACTGACCTTTGAAGACGTAACCGTAGAAGGGATCACGAAAATTACAGCCAAGGATATCAAAGAAGCGGCTGAGCTGGGCTTTGTCATTAAGCTGCTGGGTGTGGCGAAAGAAACGAAAAAAGGAATTTCATTAAATGTATATCCCTGCCTGCTGAGCAAGCATCATCCGCTGGCTGCAGTATCCGGCGCATACAACGCGGTATACGTGACAGGAAACTGTGTAGGCAGCGTAATGTTTTATGGACAGGGCGCAGGTTCTTTGCCGACCGCCAGCTCCGTGCTGGCCGATGTCATGCTGGCGGCGCACCATATTGAACGGGGAAAAACGGGACATAACCATTATTATTGGAAATCGTCGAGAACGATCTATTCGCCATTGAAGATCACTTCGCCGTATTATTTCCGAATCACTGTAGACAATGCACCGGGGGTATTGGCGTCTATTGCCAGTGTGTTTGCAGAATACCGCATCAGCATTCGGTCCCTGATCCAGAGAGACGAATCGAAAGAAATGGCGGAAATTATCATCGTAACTGATGAAACGGAACATGGAAGCGCGCTGAAAGCTGCTAGCAATATAGAGAAACTGATCTGCGTGCGGAATATCGAAAATATGCTGCGGGTAATGGAGGCGGAAGAATGACGGAATATGATATTTGTGTCCGAGTACCGGCAACGTCCGCCAATTTAGGGCCTGGATTTGACGTGATGGGACTGGCGCTGTCTTTATATAATGAAATCTATTTTAAAAGAAACGATGGAACTTCGGAAATTAAAATAGAATGTTATGGCGCAGGCAGAGAAGATATTTCACTGGATTTTGAGGACAATCTAATTGGAAAAATGATGAAGCAGGCAGCGGAAAAATCTGGGAAGTCTCTGCCGGGAGGGACCCTGACTCTGGTTAATTCCATACCGGTTTCCCGCGGCTTGGGAAGCAGCGCTGCGGCAATTGTCGGCGGTCTCGTGCTGGCAAACGAGCTTTTGGGCGCACCGCTGGCAGAGCAGGATATATTGGATCTGGCTACAGCGGAAGAAGGCCATCCGGACAATGTGGTTCCTGCGTACTTAGGCGGGCTTTGCGTATCCGGGCGTTGCGGGGAACGCGTGTGGCATCAGAAAGTGGAAGTGCCGGAAAGTCTGTCGTTTGTAACCGTATCTCCCGACTGCAAGCTGTCGACCCATGAAGCCAGAAAAGTTTTGCCGGCTGCTATTTTGCATCAAGAAGCGGTGCAGAACGTCAGCAGGGCAGTCTTATTGCTGCTTTCGGTAATGCGAGGGCAGTATGAGTGGATTCAGGAAGCGTTTCAAGACAATCTGCATGTGCCGTATCGTATTGGCTTGATTCCGAAAGGGCAGGAAACGATAGATGCAGCTTTGCAGGCCGGCGCATTGGGAGCGACGATCAGCGGTTCCGGTTCCACGATGATTGCGGTAACAAACGGTAAGGAAGAGGCAGTCTTACAGGCTATGAAAGCGGCGATGGAAGAGAGCGGCTATGCGGTAGAAGGGCATATTCTTCATGTGCCGGCAAGCGGTGTTTTACTTGACAAACCTTAAGAAAAAGGATATCATACTATACATTGAAACGGGACGTAGCTCAGTTTGGTAGAGCGCTACCTTGGGGTGGTAGAGGTCGCAGGTTCAAATCCTGTCGTTCCGACCAATAAGGGTTCATCAAGCTTCATCACATCGTGGTGGAGCTTTTTTATTTGTTATACTATATTTAAAGTATTATGTTAATTAGGCAAGAATGGCCAGATAAGGGAGCGGCCTATGATAAAGAGCTGAAAATCCAATAGTAGGGTATGATATAAAAAGAGCTCTGCAGATAAATAAGGATGCAGTGAAGAAAATGGTGATGACAGTGGCAGCCAAATAAAATAGGTTATGTGAAATTGGGGACTTTCATTTATAGCTCAGTTATATCTCGCAGATAGGGGGCATGATATCCGGATAGTCGATAAGTGGAAGAAAAAAGAGAATATTTTCAGAATAGAAGGTCAAAAAACAGAAAAAAGTCTTGATTTTTTTGACCTTTTTATATATTATAGTAACTGTAGTTAGCACTCGAGAATAGTGAGTGCTAATAAAGAAAGTTGTATAACGGCTCTATAGAAAAAGGAGGAACCATAAATGTTGAAACCATTGGGAGATCGCGTAGTGTTGCGCATCGTAGAAAAAGAAGAAAAGACGCAGAGCGGCATTTTCTTGCCGGATACGGCAAAAGAAAAACCGCAGGAAGCTGAAGTAGTAGCTGTTGGCGGCGGCAAAGTCTTGGAAAATGGAACGAAAGTTCCGATGGAAGTAGTTGTTGGCGATAAAGTTATTTTCTCTAAATATGCCGGCACGGAAGTAAAAGTAGACGGACAGGAACTCCTTATTATCAGTGAAAGAGATATTCTGGCAGTTGTAAAATAATTATATTAGGATATATTGGAGGTAAGATAAAATGGCAAAGCAGGTATTGTTTAATGAAGAAGCTCGCCGGGCTCTTGGCCGTGGTGTAGATGCATTGGCAAATGCAGTAAAAGTAACGTTGGGACCTAAAGGCCGCAATGTGGTATTGGATAAAAAATTCGGTGCTCCGACAATTACCAACGACGGTGTAACAATCGCGCGGGATATTGAATTAGAAGATCCGTTTGAAAATATGGGGGCTCAGTTAGTAAAAGAAGTTGCTACGAAAACTAACGATGTTGCTGGTGATGGTACTACGACGGCTACTCTTCTGGCACAGGCATTGATTCAGGAAGGTATGCGCAATGTAGCTGCAGGCGCTAATCCGATGATTTTGAAAAAAGGCATTGAAATGGCTGTGAATACGTTGGTAGGAGAAATCAAAGCCCGCGCTATTCAGGTTGCCGACAAAAAAGAAATTGCGCAGGTTGCTTCTGTATCCGCTGGCGATGAAGAAATTGGCGGTTTGATCGCGGACGCTATGGAAAAAGTAGGTAAAGACGGCGTTATCACTGTAGAAGAATCCAAAGGCATGGGCACGAGCCTTTCTGTAGTAGAAGGCATGCAGTTTGACCGCGGATATATTTCTCCGTACATGGTAACGGATCCGGATAAAATGGAAGCAGTAATGAACGAGCCGTACATTTTGGTAACGGATCGTAAAATCGGCGCAATCGCTGATTTGCTTCCGACCTTGGAAAAAGTAGTGCAGGCTGGCAAAGAACTTCTTATCATTGCAGAAGATGTAGAAGGCGAAGCATTGGCTACGTTGGTTGTAAATAAACTTCGCGGTACGTTCCGTGCGGTAGCTGTAAAAGCTCCTGGTTTTGGCGATCGCCGCAAAGCAATGCTCGAAGATATTGCTATCCTTACGGGTGCTACTGTTATTTCCGAAGACTTAGGCCGTAAACTGGACAGCGTAACGCTGGAAGACTTGGGTACAGCTCGTCAGATCCGTGTAACGAAGGAAGAAACGACAATCGTAGAAGGCCGCGGCGATGCAGAAGCGATTAAACAGCGCGTTGCGCAGATCCGGGCACAGCTTGCAGAAACAACTTCTGAATTCGATCGCGATAAATTGCAGGAACGTTTGGCTAAAATGTCCGGCGGCGTAGCAGTTATCGAAGTAGGCGCAGCTACTGAAGTAGAATTGAAAGATAAAAAACTCCGCATTGAAGATGCGCTGAACGCAACTCGTGCAGCTGTTGAAGAAGGTATTGTAGCCGGCGGCGGCACAACGTTCATCGACATTCTTCCGGCGCTTGATGCACTTGCTGCAGAAGGCGATGTAATGACGGGCATCAATATCGTAAAACGCGCTATTGAAGAACCAGTTCGCCAGATTGCTCTCAATGCAGGTTTGGAAGGTTCCGTTGTTGTAGAAAACGTAAAGAAAACGGATAAAGGTGTTGGTTTCAACGCATTGACGGAAGAATATGTAGATATGGTAAAAGCTGGGATCGTTGATCCGGCTAAAGTTACCCGTTCTGCTCTTCAGAATGCAGCCAGCATTGCAGCTTTGGTATTGACTACGGAAACAATCGTAGCCGATAAACCGGAAAAAGACGCAGCTCCGGCTGGTATGCCTGGCGGAATGCCTGGTATGGGCGGCATGGGCGGTATGATGTAAGCTGCCAAAATAATGTAAGTAAAAGAGGAGGCAATGATGTCTCCTCTTTTTGTATGCTCGTGTATTTTTTTAGGTTAGGGAATGAACGGCTGCCGTCGTACGTATTGCCGATAGGTGAAGGCAGCCTAACCGCGCCACTCAATGACATCAGAAATTTCTTTTCTGGGACGGGGCGAAGGTGACTCTGCTGGCCAGCCGAGCGCTAATGCAGCTAAAAGTATTCCCGGCTTTTGGAGCCAGTGCATAAGTTCGGGATAGGAAAAATATATATCGCATATCCATAGGCTGCCTAAGCCGTGTTCAGCAGCGGCAAGGCACATATTTTCGATTGCGGCTCCTGCTGATTGGGCGTTGCATAGTTCAGAAACATGCGCATCTACGGAAAGAGGTTTTCCGATAGGGCTACCAATAGGATTGGTGATTAGAATAATAACCGGGGCCTGTTTCATAATAGAGAGTGTATGCTTAGCGCCGGCTATATATGCTGCGCTTTCTGGAAGGAACGGCTGGGAAGTTTCACGGATAAGTCCCTCTGCCATTGCCTGCAGCAGGCTTTCTTTAGACGCTCCGGACACTACGGTGAAATGCCAGGGCTGGCGGTTTTTAGAAGATGGGGCGATTCGGCCTGCTTCCAGGATATCTGTAAGAACATGATGAGGGATTGGCTCGGCAGTATACGCACGGATACTCCTGCGGTCTTTGAACATTTTGTGCATGAAAACCTCCTAGTCATGGGGATAAGTAGAATCGTATATAGTAAAGAAGCGTGTCTGATATAGGTCAGGCACGCTTTTTGATTAACATGTAGCCATAAATTCACGAATGATATTGCAGGAATGGTGAAATTCCTGGGCTTCTTTTTCGGTGAGTGCATACTCTATGATCTGTTCAATACCCTGTCTGGAAAGCATGACAGGCACGGAAGCAAATACATTATATTCGCCATATTCGCCGTTTAATAAAACGGAACAGGGGAGTATACGATGCTCGTTGTGAAATATTGCACGAATAATATCGGCTGCGGCTGAGCCAATACCGAACTCTGTAGATCCTTTGCCATCCTGTACGATGGAACCGCCTTCATGAACGGACTGCACCATTTTTTCCCGATCGAAAGAAGGATAGGATTCCGGCTGCTCTCGCTGAAGCTGATCCAATGGCTTGCCGTTGATTTGTACATGGCTCCAGGGTGCCATAGAGGAATCTCCATGCTCTCCGAGCATGTAAGCGGTCAACGAGCGGTGAGAGATGGGAAATTGTTCGCTTAAAAGCCGGTGGAATCGGGCAGAATCCAAGGCAGTTCCTGTGCTTAAAATTTTATGTTTTGGATATTGCAGTTCCCGTTGGATATATGCGGCAACCACATCTGCCGGATTAGAAATGCTTACAATAATGCCGCTGAATCCGGAAGCCTTGATGCAAGGAATGATGTCTTCCAATACTTTTACAGTAATTGGCAGGGTATCCAAACGGGATTGCCAAGGTTCAGGCAGCGGACCGGCGGAAATAACGATGATATCGCAGTCGGTCATTTCTTCTGCTGCACAGGCATGAGCCACGACATGATGCGGCAGATAGGTTACGGCATCATTGATATCCATTGCCTGAGCGATTGCTTTTTCTTTGTCGATATCGGCCATATACAGTTCATCAGCCAACCCTTGGGTGGCCAAAGAGAAGGCCACGCGGGAACCCACATGGCCTGTACCGATGATACCGACTTTTTTTAGTTGTATCATGGATATTCTCCTTTTGGGCAATTACATTTCCAAAGCCCGTTTTGTATAATCGCGAATGATTTCATTGGAAGCGTGGAACTGCGCTTTTTCCTCGTCCGTCATTTCGATTTCGATGATTTGTTCGATACCGCCTGCATAGAGCATGACCGGTACGGAAGTAAATACATCTTCTTCACCGTACTCGCCTTCTAATAAGACGGAAGAAGGCATTACTTTATGTTCGTTATGGAAAATGGCCCGAATGATTTCGGCGCAGGTAGAAGCAATGCCGAATTCTGTGGAACCTTTGCCGCGATATACGATGTATCCGCCATCTTTGACGTCTTCTACCATTTTAGCCTGGTCAAATGTCGGATAGAGTTCCGGTTTTTCTTTCTGCAATTCTGCCAGCGGCTTGCCGCCGACTTTTACAAAGCTCCAAGGCACCATGCAGGCCCCGCCGTGCTCTCCCATTGCGAAAGCCTGGATAGAACGGCGATTTACGCCGAGTGTTTCGTTCAGCAAACGCAGGAGACGAGAGGAGTCAAGTCCAGTACCGGTACTGAGGATACGGTTTTTCGGCCAGTTTAATTTCTTTTGGATATAAGCGGCTACCACATCGGCCGGGTTAGAAATGCTGACAATGATACCGTTGAATCCAGATTTTTGGATTCGAGGCACTACGTCTTTTAATACCTCGATCGTTTTGGGCAGTGATGCCAGCCGCGATTCATTGACACCGGGAAGCGGGCCTGCGCAAAATACGATGATATCACAGTCGGTCATATCTTCTACGTCGCAGGAATGAGCGACAACATGATGCGGAAGATAGGTCACCGCATCGTTTACGTCCATGGCTTGGGCAAACGCTTTTGGTTTGTCGCAGTCTGCCATGTACAATTCATCGACTAACCCCTGCGTAGCTAATGAAAAGGCTACATGCGAACCTACATGGCCGCAGCCGATGATCCCTACTTTTCGTAATGTAAACATAAAACATTCCCCCTTTAACGTTCAATATCCTAATTATAACACGTTTTTAAAGAAGAAAAAGCCATTTTTACAGAATAAAAATGGCTTTCTTCAAAAAGATAATCAGCGGATATCAAAAAGCTTGCCCGGATTTAAGATCATATTGGGGTCAAGAGATTTTTTGATGGCTTTCATCATATTCAGCTCTGCTTCACCAGTAAATTGTGCCAGCAGTTTTTTGCGTTTTTCACCGATGCCGTGTTCACCCGATAGACGTCCGCCCAGGGAATAGATGGCCGTATATAATTTTTGCTGGAAGACCTGGAGCATTGAAGTCCAGTCTTCGTGACTCATCTGCTGGGGTTTAATGATATTTAAATGGATATTGCCGTCGCCGGCATGAGCGGCGATGCGGGTGATGAGGTCGTGTTCGGCTGCCAGATCAAAAATAGTTTGAAGGATAGCCGGTTCTTGATCGACAGGAACCACGATGTCTTCTTTGCAGACGATGAGGCTTTCTGCACGAACTGCTTCAGCAAAGGCTTTGCGGGCACGCCAGATTTTCGTGGAATCGGCAGCCAATACTTCGATAGCGCCTGTTTCCGTGCAGAGTTCATCGATAGCGACGGCTTCTTCGTCAAGCTGGTCTTCATTATTTCCGTCAAGCTGAATGATAAGATAGTGGCGGTTACCCGTTCCCGGCAGGGATTCGCCGAGAAAATTTTCTACAGATTGGATCGTAACGGAGTCCATAAGTTCGATGCAGGCTGGGGTAATACCGGAGAGTGTCAGGTGCTCTACAGTATCGACGGCTTGCTGCAGTGTGGGATAGACAGCCAGCAGATCAAAGACATGCTGTGGTTTGGGAAGCAGGCGAAGTGTACAGCGGGTTACGATACCCAGCGTGCCTTCACTGCCGATGATGAGCTGTTCCAGCGCATATCCTGTGGTCATTTTGTGCAGGCGGGCTCCGAGATGGAGAATCTCACCGGTAGGCGAAACTACTTCCAATTCATATACCTGATGGCGAGTCGTACCATATTTGACCGCCCGGTTGCCGCCGGCATTGGTAGCGATATTGCCGCCGATGAAACAACTGTCCCCACTGCAGGGATCGCCGGCATAAAAGAGACCTCGTTTTGCGGCTTCCTGCTGTAATTCTTCCGTGCGTACGCCTGCTTCAGCAATAGCATATAGACTTTTTTCGTTGATTTCTATAATGCGGTTCATTTTTTCAAGACTTATGACCAGGCCGCCGAGAGAAGGCACGGCGCCGCAGGCAAGGCCGGTGCCGGCTCCGCGGGGAACAATGGGAAAGCGGTATTCATTTGCCAGCCGTACGAGAGCCGCTACTTGCTCCGTCGTCTGCGGAAGAGCAACCGCTTCGGGCATATGGTGATATACCGGATCTGTTACTTCATCATGAGAATAGGGTTTCATCGATTCCGGATCGGAAAAGACAGCAGAAGCACCGACAATCGATTGGATTTTTTGTAAAATATCTTCGGTTATGGGCATGTATTGCATGACGATCACTCCATTTACATATAATTACCTTACTATCTATTAGTATACCGTAAGGCAGGAAGAAGAGCTACTAATAAAAGAAAAAACTATGCGCAAAGCAGGGGAATACGGTATACTAATAGATAAAGAAAAGAGAAAGGAGTCGGACAGTGAAAGGACGGCAGCGGGTCAGGCGGCAAGGCGAGCGGCCGGCGCCTTGGTATAAAATGGTCATTACCGTATTATTGGTGATTGGCGCGATCGCATTACTGCATAAGGTATATCAATGGTATGAGATACAGCAGGAAATAGAAGCGGCGCAGGCAAAGGTAGAGGCGCTGGAGCAAGAAAAACAGAGCCTTCAGGACGAAAGTCAGAAGCTGGATACGAACGAAGAAATAGAGAAGCGGGCGCGTAAAGAATTGGGGATGGTAAAGCCGGGCGAAGTTCCTTATGTGCATTAATATAGTCTATATTGACAAGTAATTTGGTACATGCGTATAATGAGATTATGTCTATCGTGCTCCAAGAGGGGTATTGAATTTTAAGGAGGATATGTAGTTAGCATGACAATTGAAGTAGGAAGTGTGTTAGAAGGTACCGTGACGGGTATTACAAAATTTGGCGCTTTTGTAGATTTGGGCGAAAGAAAAGTAGGGCTGGTTCATATTTCCGAAGTGGCCAATGAGTATGTAAAGGATGTAAACGACTTTTTGAAAGTACAGGATAAAGTAAAAGTAAAAGTATTGACTGTAGACGATAAAGGCAAAATCGGTTTGTCCATCAAACAAGCGCAGCCTAAACCGGCAGAAGAAGCGCGGGAACCGCGTTTCCGCAAAGAATTCAAACCGAAACCGTCTTTTGACCGCAGCCGTTGCGACAGCTTCCAGCACAGCAGTGCAGCTATGTCCTTCGAAGATCGGTTGAGCAAGTTCTTAAAAGACAGTGATGAACGGCTTACAGATTTAAAACGAAATACAGAATCTAAACGGGGCGGCCGGGGGGCCCGCCGGTCCGATTAAGAGGAAGGACGTTCTGCGGAACGTCCTTTTTTAATCAAGGAGAAGAGAAAAATGAAACAAGCGGTTATTGATATCGGATCGAATTCACTGCGACTGATGACGGCAGAAAAAATAAACGGCGCATATCGCTGTGCGCCCAAAGAGCTTTGTACGACAAGGCTGGGAACCGGCGTGCGGGAGACGGGACGTTTAGATCCGTATTGCCGGGATAAGAGTTTACAGGTATTAAAAGAGTGGAAAGGGCGGCTGGGAGCCTGTTCCGTGATTGCCTTCGCTACCAGTGCGGTTCGGGAAGCGTTGGACGGCAGGGATTTCGTGGAGCGCGTGCGGGAGCTGACCGGCTGGCAGGTACAGGTATTATCCGGTGAAGAAGAAGCCCGTTATGGATATATCGGCGCCGTAGGAAATACAGGCGCAGGGCTGATGGTAGATATTGGCGGCGGCAGTACTGAAGCGGCGGCAGGCTGGGACGGTGCGATCACCTGGAGCTGCAGCTACCCGTTGGGGGCGGTGCGGATGGCGCTGTCAGAGCCGATTTTACCGGAACGTCTTGGTGTATTAAAACAGGAATGCCTGGATATATTGGCAGAAAATACGATACCGGAAATGGGAAACGTAAGAGCGGTAGGTGTAGGCGGGACAATCACGAGCGCAGCGTCGATCCTGTTGGGCCTGAGAGAATACGATACGGAAAAAATAAATGGATATGAACTGACGAAAGAACGAATTGCCGCATTGGCGAAGCGGCTGGCGGCTATGCCGGAAAAAGAGCGCAGGACGGTCGCTGGCCTGCAGCCGGAAAGAAGTCCGATCATCGTGTCGGGACTTCTTATTTTAGAGAGCGTAATGGAGCGGTTTGGGCTGGATTCGATTTGCGTTAGCGAACAAGACGGCATGGAGGGAATTTTGCTGGCAGGCACTTTTCTTTCGGCCCCTGATTAGCTATAATGGTAAAGTATGGAGGCTGCAAGATGATAAGGAAAGTAGAACGATTTTGCCGTATGCATCATATACTTCATAAAGGAGATCCTATTTTGGTGGCCTGTTCCGGCGGGCCGGATTCTTTGGCTTTGCTTTATGTATTGGCAGAGCTGCGGGAAAGCTATGAACTGAAACTGACAGCTTGCTATATCCATCATGGCATACGCAAACGGGCTGATGAAGAAGTCGGATTTGTAAAAGCCGCCGCGGAATCGCGGGGTGTGCCGTTTTGCTGTGCGTATACGCCTGTTCCGGAATTGGCGCGGGAGCGTAAGCAAAGTATCGAGACGACGGCGCGTGACGAACGATATCGTCTGTTGGAACAGATGGCAGACGAGTGCGGCGCCGCATCGATTGCAGTGGCGCATCATCAAAACGATCAGGCAGAGACCGTATTGCACCGTTTTATCCGGGGAACTGGACTGCAGGGGCTGGCAGGAATGCGCCCCAGAAATGGCCGGATTATACGGCCGTTTTTAGCAGTGACCCGCTGTGAGATCGAGGCATATATTGAAACGCTGGGACTGACGCCTTGTGAAGATGAGACCAATAAGGATACGGCCTATTTGCGGAATCGGATACGTCATGAATTGCTGCCGCTTTTGCTCACCTATAATCCAAATATGATTGATGGACTCAATCGGCTGGCGGTTATTGCCGGACAGGAAGAGGCGTATATGGAAGAAGAGACCGCGCGGTTCATTGCAGAGCATGCGGTATATGAAGATGGCGCTGTCTATGTTTTGCGCAGTGTGTTGAAAAAGACCCATCAGGCGCTGCGCCGGCGGGTGATCCGATCGCTGTTTGCAGATATGGCCGGATCTTCGTACAATGTGAGCTTTGGATATATCGAACGAATTGAAGAGCTGTTGGAAAAAGGAGCGGGAAAAGTTTTCTGCGGACAGGGCGTGCGCGTATGGACGACGTATGAACGCCTTTATTTTACGAAATTAACGAAATGAATATACAGGAGGAAATTATGCATCAGGATGTAGAACGTATTTTATTTACAGAAGAAGAGCTGGCGGCTCGGGTAAAAGAATTGGGCGAGCAGATCAGCCGGGATTATGAGGGAAAAAACGTCGTGCTTATCGGCGTATTAAAAGGTGCCGTCGTGTTTTTTGCTGATCTTATGCGCGCCGTTACGGTGCCGGCGGCAATTGATTTTATCGCTTGTTCCAGCTATGGAATGGGATCTACTACATCGGGAGAAGTACAGATTCGGAAAGACTTGGATCATTCTATCGAAGGCAAGCATGTAATCGTAGTAGAAGATATTGTGGATACGGGCACGACCCTGCATTATTTGCTGGATAACCTGGCTAAGCGGGGCGCTAAGAGCGTAAAACTGGCAGCGCTTTTAAATAAGCCGTCGCGCCGCAAAGTAGATGTTGCCGTCGATTACATGGGATTTGAAGTGCCGGATTATTTTGTAGTCGGTTATGGTTTGGATTATGCGGAACGATACCGCAACCTCCCGTATATCGGCATTTTAAAAGAAAGTGTATATACGAAATAAATTCGACAGACTAGGTGATAAGAATTGTCAGCTAGTAAAAAATATGGTATCATAAAATAATGTATAGCCATATCTTAATATAGATTAAAAATGTTAATAGAGGTCAAAAGATATGCAGCTAGTTAAGAAGGGAAAGGAGCGCTATTTTTGAGTAAATTCGTGCGGAATGTAAGTCTGTATCTGCTCATCATTATCGTGGCTGTATCGATTATTGATGCGTTTACTTCAACTAAAACAGATAAATCGGAAATCAGTTATTCCAATTTTGTCTCTAATGTACAGCAGAAAAAAGTGGAACTTGTGTCCATTACAAACGAGCATGCGATCGTTGGCAAGTTAAAAGACGGTACGGTGTTCAACACCTATGCGCCGTCAGATCCGACGTTATTGCCTATGCTGCGTGAAGCGAATGTAAATATTACGGCGCATCCGCCGGAACAGCCGTCCTGGTGGATGAACCTGCTCAGTTCTATTTTGCCGATGCTTCTTCTGATTGGCGTATGGTTTTTTATCATGCAGCAAACGCAGGGCGGCGGAGGCCGGGTAATGAATTTTGGCAAAAGCCGGGCAAAGATGAGCGGTGAAGGCAAAATCAATGTGTCTTTTAAAGATGTAGCGGGCGCAGATGAAGCAAAAGAAGAGCTGGCGGAAGTAGTGGAATTTCTGCGGAATCCGGCTAAGTATAACGCGATTGGGGCAAAGATTCCTAAAGGCGTATTGCTGTATGGTCCTCCGGGAACCGGTAAAACACTGCTGGCAAAAGCGGTGGCAGGCGAAGCGGGAGTTCCGTTTTTCAGCATCAGCGGTTCGGACTTTGTGGAAATGTTTGTTGGCGTAGGTGCCTCTCGCGTACGGGATTTATTTGCCCAGGCAAAGAAAAATGCACCTTGCATTATTTTCATTGACGAAATCGATGCGGTAGGGCGGCAGCGCGGCGCCGGACTTGGCGGCGGCCATGATGAACGGGAACAGACCTTGAATCAGCTGTTAGTTGAAATGGACGGTTTTGGAGCCAATGAAGGGATTATTACGATTGCGGCTACGAACCGGCCGGATATATTAGACCCGGCATTGCTGCGGCCGGGACGGTTTGACCGTCAGATTACAGTAGACCGGCCGGATTTGCGGGGACGTATTGCGATATTGAAGGTACATGCCCGCAATAAACCGCTGGATACGGATGTAGATCTGGAAACGATTGCGAAAAAAGTTCCTGGATTTACCGGGGCGGATTTAGGCAACCTGCTTAATGAAGCGGCACTGCTGGCAGCCAGATTGAATAAAAAGACGATCGGTATGGCCGAATTGGAAGAAGCCAGCGAGAAAGTAAGTTACGGACCGGAACGGCGCAGCCATGTGATCAGCAAAGAGGAACAGAAGCTGACGGCGTATCATGAAGCGGGACATGCGATTGTGGCCTGCCTGCTTCCCGATGCAGATCCTGTCCATAAAGTTACGATTATTCCACGGGGCCGTGCCGGCGGATATACGATGATGCTGCCGAAAGAAGAACGGTCGTATGAAACGAAAGCGCATCTTCTGGCACAGATCCGCATGGCTCTGGGCGGACGGGCGGCTGAACAGATTATTTTCAATGAAATCAGCAGCGGCGCATCCGGCGATATCCAAATGGTAACGAATATTGTCCGGCAGATGATTACACGCTGGGGCATGAGTGAAAAACTGGGGCCGATGGTTTTCGGCGAACAGCAGGAACAGGTATTCCTTGGCAAAAACTTAGGACATGAACGCAATTACGGAGATCGTGTAGCGGAATTAATTGATCAGGAAATGCATGACATTGTCAGCACCGCGTATGCAGATACGCTGCAGCTGCTGAAAGACAATATTGAAGTTCTTCATGCAATGGCTGCGGCACTTCTGGAAAAAGAAACGATTGGCCGTAAAGAAATCGATAATATTCTGAAATATGGTACTGCGGATGCTCCTGCAGAAGAGCGCCAGGCGGCAGAAGCGGAAACTGAAGCACCTGCGGCTCCTCATACAACGCTGAGCCCATGGGGCAATCAGATTCCTGAAAAACAGGAGAAAAAAGAAACAGAAGAAGAAAAAACAGAATAGAAAGAAGAAAAGCAGACAATGGTTGCGGCCTTGTCTGCTTTTTAGTTGACAATAGAAAGCAGAGAGTTTACAATGGACGATAGAAAAAAGAAAGGCGGCGCATCGATGAGAAAAGATATTTTAGAATATTTGCAAAACAGCAATGAATTTGTTTCCGGCCAGGAAATCTCTGACGCATTAGGCGTTTCACGAACGGCCGTTTGGAAACATATCAACGTGTTGAAAAAGCAGGGATATGAAATAGAGTCGTCTACCCGAAAAGGATATCGGTTGGTAATGGCGCCGGATTTATTGACTCCGGAAGAAATAAGAAGCGGCTTGCCGACGGAGTTTATGGGACGCCATATCGTGTATGCAGAACAGGTGGATTCTACGAATCGGCTGGCAAAAGAAAAAGCGCAGGACGGCGCTCCGGAAGGTACGATCGTAATTGCCGAAGAGCAAATCGGCGGCAAAGGGCGCCTTACCCGGTCTTGGTCGTCGCCTTTTGGCAAAGGGATTTGGTTCAGCGTGATCCTTCGGCCGCAGTTTTTGCCGTATGAAGCTTCAAAGCTGACGCTGATGGGAGCGGTAGCGCTGACGAAAGCGTTTCACAGCCTGGGACTGACAGAATGCGGGATCAAATGGCCTAATGATATTTTGGTGAACGGACGAAAGATTGTCGGTGTTTTGACAGAGATGAGCGCTACCATGGAGGGGATAGATTATATCGTGATGGGCTGCGGCATCAATGTAAAGCAGTCGCGGCGGGAATTTCCCAAAGAACTGCGAAAAATTGCGACGAGCTTTGCGGCGGAAAATGTAAAGGTAAGCCGAAAAGAAATCTTGCAGAACGTCTTGCTGGAATTGGAAAAAGCGTATACAAAAGTGCTGGACGAAGGATTTGCTCCTGTTTTGGAAGAGTGGCGCACCTTATCTGTTACGCTTGGCATGGATGTAAAAGTCATTGCTCCGGATCGGACGTTTTATGGCCGGGCGGTGGATATTGATGAAGACGGTAATTTATTAGTAGACAGTGATGGAAAGCGGGAAAAAGTCGTGGCCGGCGATGTATCGATTCGCCCGCAGGACGATTGACGGAGGATGATTAGATGGAATTGCGTAAGATGACGGCAGCTGCTATTTGTGCGGCAATTATGGCCGTAACCTCGCAGATATATATTTCTTTGCCAGGCGCGGTGCCGCAGACATTGCAGGTGATGTTTGCCGTGTTTTGCGGTATATTGCTGGGGCCGAAATGGGGCGCCGGCAGTTTGCTGCTGTGGATTTTGATGGGCGTCGTAGGACTTCCCGTATTTACGGAAGGCAAAAGCGGACTATTTGCTCTGGCAGGACCTACGGGCGGCTTTCTCATCGGATTTGTTGTACAGGCATATCTAGGAGGCTATTTGATGAGGATCCGTTCTATGTACTGGCGCTGCCTGGCTGCGGTACTGGCGCTCGTTATTGTATATGCAATTGGCTTGGCCGGATTTATGCTGAGCTTTGCATATTTTTTGCAAAAACCCATGTCGCTGCCGCTGGCGCTTACTGTGGCGGTATTGCCCTTTATACCTATGGATATCATAAAAGTGATCTTAGGAACGCTCCTGGGATCGCGAATATATCAGGCTTTGCAAAAAGCAGGTTTAATGATATGATGGTAAAGATATTATGAGCTTGCAGGAGGTTCTTACATGTTATTGGTAATGGATGTAGGAAATACAAACATCGTTCTGGGGATATACGATGGAGATACATTAGTTGATCATTGGCGGATTTCAACAGACCGCCTGAGAACGACGGATGAATACGGCATTTTGATCAAGAGCTTATTTAATTTGCATAACATCAGCGCAAAGATCAATGCAATCAGCATATCTTCCGTGGTGCCGCCGGTTGTGCCGACGCTGGAACGCATGTGTCAGCGTTATTTTAATGTGACGCCGCTGGTTGTAGGACCGGGGATTAAAACGGGGATTGATATTAAATACGATAATCCGCGGGAAGTCGGCGCCGACCGGATTGTAAACGCAGTAGCGGCCTATAGTAAATACGGCGGTCCTCTGATCGTATTGGACTTTGGAACCGCTACGACCGTATGCGTTATTACCAATAAAGGGGAATATTTAGGCGGGGCGATCGCGCCGGGTATCGGTATATCGGCAGAAGCGCTGTTTTTGCGGACGGCTCAGCTTCCGAAAGTGGAAATCAAACAGCCGAAACGAGTGATTGGCCGGACGACTGTGCAGAGCATGCAAAGCGGGATATTCTACGGCTTTGTAGGACAAATCGAACATCTGGTGCAAAAGACGAAAGAAGAGCTCGGAGAAAACGCAAAAGTAATCGCAACGGGCGGTCTGGCAGCAGTGATTGCTCCGCAGACAGACAGTATTGATATCGTCGAACCCATGCTTACCTTAGAAGGACTGCGTATTATCTATGAACGAAATAAATAATTCCTGCCGGATCGGCAGCGTTTCGCTGGAAGTCCCTGTTTTGCTGGCTCCCATGGCCGGAGTTGGCGATGTGCCCTACCGCCTGCTGGCAAAAGAAATGGGGGCGGGCATGGTTTGTACGGAAATGGTCAGCGATAAAGGACTCCTGTATAATAATGTGCGGACCTTTGAAATGCTTCGGATAGAAGCGGCCGAGCATCCTGTATCCATGCAGATCTTTGGCTCCGATCCTGTTACGATGGCCAAAGCGGCGGAACAGGTGGAAAAAGCCGGTGCGGATATCGTAGATATTAATATGGGCTGTCCGGTGCAGAAAGTAGTGCGGAATAAAGAAGGCTCGGCATTGATGCTGAATATTCCCCTGGCGGAAGCGATTATACGGGAAACCGTGCGGGCCGTATCCGTCCCGGTAACGGTGAAAATGCGTTTGGGCTGGGATGAGGCGCATATTACCGTTTTAGAATTGGCAAAGGCGGCCGAACAGGCTGGAGCTGCGGCTGTGGCGGTACATGGCAGAACGAGAGAGCAATTTTACAGCGGCACGGCCAATTGGGATTATATACGGCAGGTAAAAGAACGGGTGTCGATTCCTGTTATTGGCAACGGAGATGTGACCGATATCGACTCGTATGAACGAATCCGTAAGGAAACCGGCTGTGACGCCGTGATGATTGGACGCGGCGCGCAGGGAAATCCGTGGGTATTTCGGGAACTTAGGGAATACATTCTGTTTGGCCGGCGTATTCCCAAACCGACATATGAAGAAAAGATAGATATGATACTCCGGCATTTGGCGATGCTGACGGAATATAAAGGCGAGGCCATAGCGGTTCGGGAAATGCGAAGTCACGCTTCCTGGTACACGAAAGGAATGCCCAGATCGGCGGAATTGCGGGGACAGTTTACAAAAGCAGTGACGGCCAATGAGTTTGCGGCAATTTTTGAAAACTACCGCTCCCGACTTGCCATGGACAGCGTTGACAAATAAAAACACCCAATTTATAATATATAAATTGAGATAAATCATATAGTACATACTTAGGATTAAAGGAGTGCTTTTCATGACGGAAACGTTAATTACAGCAGAAGGTCTTGAGAAATTAAAAGAAGAATTGGATAATCTGAAATCCGTTCGCCGTATTGAAGTGTCAGCTCGTATTAAACAGGCTATCGAATACGGGGATATTAGCGAAAACTCCGAATATGATGATGCGAAAAATGAGCAGGCGTTTATTGAAGGACGGATTATCGAATTAGAAAATAAAATTCGGACGGCAAAGATTATTGAAAGCAATGATGCCGATGTGGCTGAAGCCGTGGTACGCGTTGGTTCTCATATTATTTTGGAAGATATGGAAGATGGAGAACAAATCGAATATACGGTGGTAGGTTCGGCAGAAGCAGATCCGTTCAATAATAAAATCTCCAATGAATCTCCTGTAGGCAGCGCGATATTGGGGCAGCCTATCAATAAAGAAAATCCGGCAGTAGTTACGGTAAAAACTCCGGCGGGAGAATTGCAGTACAAAATTTTGCCGGTTGAAAAATAATTGAAATTTAATATATTCTCAGGGAGAGTCTTAAAATAAGCCAGGTAATATAGAAAGAAAAAGGGGAGGAAACGTCATGGCAGAAGAAAAAGAGACACTGATGACAGAAGAACAACTGAACGACCAAATGCAGGTACGCCGTGAAAAGATGGAAGCGTTTGAAAAAGCCGGCATGTATCCGTTCGGTCAGAAATTTGATGTGACGCACCATGCGGGAGAAGTAAAAGAACAAGCGGAAAAACTGGAACAAGGCGAAGAAAAAGTTGTTTTGGCTGGCCGATTAATGGCAATCCGCCGTCATGGCAAAACCGCCTTCTGCAATATGCGGGATATGAGCGGAGAAATCCAGCTGTATTTCCGCCAAGACGTTATTGGCGAAGAAAGCTACGGCTTGTTTAAAATGACGGATATCGGCGATATCGTAGGCGTTACCGGCACGGTGTTTACGACGCACACTGGTGAAGTGAGCATTAAAGTACAGGAATGGACGCTGCTGAGCAAAGCGCTCCGTCCGCTGCCGGAAAAATGGCATGGACTGAAAGATACGGATACTCGGTACCGGCAGCGTTATGTAGACCTCATCATTAATCCGGATGTAAAAGAAACGTTTGTAAAACGTACAAAAATTATTAAAGGCATTCGGGAATACTTGGATAACCGCGGCTTCATGGAAGTGGAAACTCCTATGATGCATACTATTGCCGGCGGTGCGGCGGCTCGTCCGTTTATCACGCATCACAACGCGCTGAATATGGATATCTATATGCGTATTTCTCCGGAACTGTATTTGAAACGGCTGGTGGTCGGCGGTTTTGAACGCGTATATGAAATCAACCGCAACTTCCGCAACGAAGGCATTGATACGCGTCATAATCCGGAATTTACGATGATCGAGATCTATCAGGCGTATGGGAACTACGAAACCGTAGAAGAATTGACGGAAAACTTAGTAGCTCATTTAGCAAAAATGCTCTATGGTACGACTAAAATCACCTACCAGGGCACGGAAATTGATTTGACTCCGCCATGGAACCGCATGACTATGCCGCAGGCGATTAAAAAATTCTCCGGCGAAGATTTTGAAACGGTAACAACGGTAGAAGAAGCACGCGCGATTGCAGACCGCCTTGGCGCAGAATACGGCGAGCATGACGGCATTGGCAAAATAATGAACGCTTGCTTTGAAGAAGTAGCCGAAGAAAAATTGATCCAACCGACCTTTATTTTCGGGCACCCGGTGGAAATTTCTCCGCTGGCAAAACTCAATCGGGAAAATCCGCTTACGACCGAACGCTTTGAAGCCTTTATTTTCGGCCGTGAATTGGCGAATGGCTTCTCTGAATTGAATGATCCGATCGATCAGAAACAGCGTTTCCTCCAGCAGCTGCAGGAACGGGATTGGGGCGATGATGAAGCGCATCCGATGGACGAAGACTATGTAAGAGCGCTGGAATATGGGCTGCCTCCGACAGGCGGTTTGGGGATCGGTATTGACCGTCTTATTATGTTCTTGACTGACAGCGCATCGATCCGCGATGTTCTGCTTTTCCCACTGACTCGGCCGGAACAGAAAAAATAAACATTGGGAATCAAAAGGAAAAACAGCTTCTTAGTATGCATAGGAAGCTGTTTTTATATAGAGGTTCATTGAAAGAATAAAAGTGTTTATGGTATACTAAATGTGCTATTGAAAACATACACAGACTATATCAAGGAGGATATAATGGAGAAAAAAGAATTGGTACTCGTCATTGATTTTGGCGGACAGTATGCACAGCTCATTTCTCGCCGGATCCGTGAATGCGGAGTATACAGCGAAATTTTGCCGTACACTAAAACGGTAGAAGAAATGCTGGCAAAATCCCCGAAAGGGATTATCTTTTCTGGCGGCCCGTCCAGCGTATATGGCGAGGGAGCTCCTCAAATTGACAAGAAAATATTTGAAGCGGGTATTCCGATTTTGGGCATTTGCTATGGCATGCAGCTTACGACGCATGTATTAGGCGGCAAAGTAGCCAGCCCGGATAAACGGGAATATGGAAATACAAAAGTTATTATTGATAAAGAAGTGGCTCTTTTCAAAGGCGTTTCCAAGGAAACCGATGTTTGGATGAGCCATACCGACTATGTAGAACAGCCGCCGGCTGGATTTACGGTAACGGCGCATACTGCCGATACCCCGACTGCCGGCATGGCAGATGAAGGGCGCCATATTTATGGTATCCAGTTCCATCCGGAAGTTGTGCATACGATTGAAGGTATGACGATGCTGAAAAACTTCCTGTTTGACGTATGCCAGTGCAAAGGCGACTGGAGCATGGGAAGCTATGTAGATATCGCAGTAAAAGAAATTCGTGAAAAAGTGGGCGATAAAAAAGTTCTCTGTGCATTAAGCGGCGGTGTGGATTCCTCTGTAGCAGCTGTTCTCGTGCATAAAGCTATTGGCGACCAGCTCACCTGTATGTTTGTAAACCACGGATTCCTTCGAAAAAACGAAGCAGAACAAGTGGTAGAACTGTTCCGCAATAAATTCCATATGAACTTGGTTTACGTGGATGCAACCGACCGGTTCATGGCAAAAATAGAAGGCGTAACAGAGCCGGAAAAGAAACGGAAAATTATCGGTGAAGAATTTATCCGTCTTTTTGAAGATGAGTCCAAAAAACTGGGCGACATTGATTTTCTTGTACAAGGCACCTTATATCCAGACGTTGTAGAAAGCGGTACGGAAACTGCGGCAACGATCAAGAGCCATCATAACGTAGGCGGCTTGCCGGAAGATATGAAATTCCAGCTGATTGAACCGCTCCGTGAATTGTATAAAGATGAAGTACGTCAGCTTGGCCGTGAAATGGACGTACCGGAAGAAGTGGTAACCCGTCAGCCGTTCCCAGGTCCTGGCTTGGCAATCCGTATTATTGGTGAAGTTACGAGAGAACGCATTGCGATCCTTCAGGAAGCAGATGCTATTGTACGGGAAGAAATCAAAAAAGCCGGATTATATAAAGAAATCTGGCAGTCCTTTGCCGTTCTTCCAGCGATGAGAAGCGTAGGCGTTATGGGTGATGAACGAACCTATGACTATACAGTAGGTCTTCGGATCGTCAACAGTGCTGACGGAATGACAGCCGACTGGGTACGTTTGCCGTATGAAGTTCTCGATACCATTAGCCGCCGTATCGTAAATGAAGTAAAAGGCGTCAACCGTATTGTATACGACATCACCAGCAAACCACCAAGCACGATCGAGTGGGAATAAGCAAAAAGTGGATATGAGGGCCCGCAAACCCGCATAAACACTGGGTTTTTGATTTTCAAATTCCCCATTTGATAGCAGATTGATAGCACTCGTCAAATCCCGATTTATTGAGTTTGAAAAGAAAAATCGGGTGGCTTGCGAGTAGCCTAAAAATCCTCATCTTTTTATTCATAAGTAAAAGGTCTAACTGATTTTTGTTGATCAGTTAGACCTTTTTTATTTTGCTCTCATTTATCTGAATTATCTGATTTGCAACAACCGGCCTTTCCCGTGGCCTACAAGTGAGGGGGTTAGATCAGGCCCTCCGGCGGCATCTTGGCGCGGATTTGGCTGCTGTCGTACTCCGGGTAGTGGTAACGCCAGCGATCGTACTCCTCCTGAGAGATTTCTCCGGCCTCCAACTTGGCGGACTGTTCCCGCCAGGTCCAGAGCATCTCGTGCAGTTGGGCGGCATCCTTGTTTTTGCGAAAATCCACCTGCAAGGCAAGCTCACCGTCCTGCTCCGTGACCTTGAGCCCGTAGTTATCCTCTAAGGTAAACAGCGTGTGCATCAGCCCTACATAGGAGTCTATGTCCGGAACAGAAAGTGCATGGGGTGAGACATCCAGCACCTCAGCCAGAGCCGCTGTCAGGTCTGCCTTTGGGGTTCTTGATCCTGTTTCGTACTGTGCAAGGCGCACATCAGCAGACTTCTCCGGGAAGCCCAGTGACATGCCGAGATATTTCTGTGTCATTCCACGCAGGAGACGGAAAAAGTGAATTCGTTCACCAATCGCCATATCATCAACTCCAATCTATGATTGTTCTTATTTGAAACATAGCATATTTGCTTAGTTTTGTCAAGATAATCTAAGCAAATTTATTTAACAATATTTCTTTCAAAACACTTGAACTAAGCTTATATGTATAGTATCATAAAAATACTAAGCAGATAAGCTTGGATAATAAAGCACAAAAAATATTACGCCAGTTTTTTAGTTATACAACTGAGAAAAAAGTGGCAGTAGCGGGTGAGGAGGTCTTTATGAAAAACAAAATTAGCAGGCAAAAACAATCAACGATGAAAGGAAGGTACTTACTATGGCAAATCAGATTTTTATGCGTGTCAACGAAGTGGCAGAGGAGTTGGGGATCTCCATCCCCTTCGCCTATAGGATTATTCGACAGATGAATGAGGAACTGGCTAAAACCGGCTGCATCACCATTGCCGGGCGAATTGACCGAAAGTTTTTCCACGAGAAATTCTATGGTACAAGATCTGAGACAGAAAGGAAGGAGAAATAATTATGGCAGCGTTCAAAAATAAGGACAATGGCACCTGGTATGTTCAATTCCGCTACACCGATTGGAAGGGCGAGCGCCAGCAGAAGCTCAAGCGCGGCTTTGCTACCAAGCGAGAAGCGCTGGAATGGGAACGGGAGTTCCTGATGGAAAAACAGGCTGATGTGAACATGACCTTTGAGAGCTTCGTTGCTCTCTATGAGAAGGATATTAAACCCAAGCTGAAACTCAATACCTGGCTCACCAAGGAGAGTATCATCAAGAAAAAGATCCTCCCCTATTTTGCGAATCGAAAACTTTCGGAGATTACGGCAAAGGACATTATCCGTTGGCAAAATGAAATTCGGGAGCTGAGGGACTGCCACGGCAAACCTCTGTCGAAAACCTACCTGAAGACAGTTCATAATCAACTTAGCGCCATTTTCAACCATGCTGCCCGATTTTACGGTCTGAATATCAACCCAGCCCGGCAGGCTGGCAACATGGGAGCGGAGGAACGAAAGGAGATGCTGTTCTGGACCCGAGAGGAGTACACCCGGTTTTCTGAGGCCATGATGGACAAGCCATTGTCCTTCTACGCCTTTGAGGTATTGTACTGGTGCGGTGTCCGTGAGGGAGAGCTGCTGGCCCTGACCCCGGCAGATTTTGACTTTGAAAAGCGCACCGTCACCATCAATAAGTCTTACCAGCGACTCAATAAGCAGGATGTGATCACTACACCTAAAACGCCCAAGAGTAACCGCGTGATCCAGATGCCACAGTTTCTCTGTGATGAACTCCAGGACTACCTCAAGCAGCTCTATGGAGTGGAGCCGGACAGCCGGATGTTTCCCATCAGAAAAAGCTATCTCCACCGAGAAATGGACCGTGGCTGCAAGCAAACGGGGGTGAAAAGGATTCGCATACACGATTTGAGGCATAGCCACATCAGTTTGTTGATCGACATGGGCTTTACCGCCCTGGCTATTGCAGAGCGTGTGGGGCATGAGAGTATCGACATCACCTACCGCTATGCCCATCTGTTCCCCACCCGACAGGTAGAAATGGCTGACAAGTTGGATTTGCTGAAAAACGAGAAGGGAGTGTAAGAAGATGTCTAAGAAGAATTATGACAACCACAACCGCTGGAGAAACAAGACGGTGGCTTTCCGAGTGTCGGCGGAAGAAGATCTCCAACTGGAAACCCTGGTGAAACTCACCGGCCTGACCAAGCAGGATTACATTATCCGTCGGCTATTGGAACGAGATGTGGTGGTGCAAGGCAACCCAAAGGTTTACAAAGCCCTGCGGGATCAGTTGTCTGCTGTGCTGAACGAGCTGCACCGGATCGAGGCCGGGCAGGGCGTGAGCGACGAGCTGCTGGACACTATCAAAATGATTACAACCATTATGAACGGGATGCAGGAGGAATTCGCCTATGACCGATGAGAAAAAGAAAATGACCGCCCAGGGTTCATCTGTTGGCGCAGATAATGGGCAGTCAATCTCGAAAAACTCTGAAAATAGTATACCCACTTCCGGGCAAAAAAGCAACGATGAAATTGTAAATTCCCAGGACAGTCTGGAAGAAATGTACCGCAAGATACAGCGCATGACAGACCCCCGATACCTGCATACACTCACGATGACAGAGCTGTTCCAAACCACCTATAAGAGTAGGCCTCCGGTGGTGGAAGGCCTGCTTTACACAGGGGCATATATCCTTGCCGGAGCGCCCAAAATCGGCAAATCTTTTCTGGTGGCGCAGATCGCCCACCATGTCAGCACCGGGCAGGATTTGT
>UREG01000015.1 GCA_900546795.1 uncultured Veillonellaceae bacterium
CGTCCATTTGCCCGGGCCGCCGCGGGAATGCCAGTGGATGTACCGCCATCGCCTGCGGCCGTGGCTGGAACAGCGGTTTCCCGATCAGGGATATATTGGCTCAGAGATTTTGCGGGTCTATCATTTAGGAGAAACGCAGCTCGAAGAAAAAATCATGGATTTAATAAAAGGACAGACGAACCCTACGCTGGCAATGCTGGCAAAGCCGGGATATCTGGAACTTCGCATCACGGCAAAAGCGCAGACGAAAGAACTGGCAGACAAACGGATTGAACCGGTAAAACGGGAGATTTTGTCGCGGCTGGACGCGGTCGTGGGAGAACGGGATATGCCGGCAGAAGAACAGCTGGCTAACCTGCTGTGGAACTATGGCCTGACCATAAGTACGGCAGAATCTTGTACGGGCGGAATGGTAAGCGCGGCGCTTACCCGCATTGCCGGCAGTTCGTCCTATTTCAACGGAACTGCCGTTACCTATCAAAATGAAATGAAAGAAAAGATACTCGGCGTATCCCATGAAACTCTGGCGTCGAAAGGGGCGGTCAGCGAAGAAACTGCCGTGCAGATGGCAGACGGCGTCCGGCGGGTATATGAAACGGATATAGGGATAGCGACGACTGGGATCGCCGGGCCCGGAGGCGGCTCGGAACAAAAGCCGGTCGGCCTGGTCTATATTGGAATCAGTGGGCCGTTTGGAACACAGGCGTACCGTAATATTTTTACCGGCGATCGGGAAGAAGTGAGAAAGCGGGCAACGGCAAAGGCGTTATATCTTGCCGTTCAATATATAACTACGTATTATCAGGAGGTATGACATGGAAGAAAAAAATGCAGCGTTAGAGAACGCCCTGCGGCGGATCGAGAAAGATTACGGCAAAGGCGCTATTATGAAATTAGGCGAAATTGCAAGCCAAATGAATATAGAAGTTATTTCAACCGGTTCCCTGGCAATTGACCTGGCTGTCGGCGTAGGTGGACTTCCGCGGGGCCGAGTAATTGAAATCTACGGGCCGGAATCTTCTGGTAAAACGACGGTAGCCCTTCACTGCATTGCCGAAGCGCAAAAAGCAGGCGGCATCGCGGCGTTTATTGACGCGGAACACGCGCTGGATCCCGTATATGCCCGCCGCCTCGGCGTAGATACAGCCAACCTGCTTATTTCCCAGCCGGATGACGGGGAGCAGGCGCTGGATATTACCGAAGCGCTGGTACGAAGCGGTGCGGTAGATATCGTGGTTGTTGACTCCGTAGCGGCTCTGGTGCCCAAAGCGGAAATCGAAGGGGAAATGGGCGATTCCCATGTAGGTCTGCAGGCTCGGCTGATGAGTCAGGCGCTGCGCAAACTGACCGGGGTTATTGCTAAATCCAAGACGATTGTCATCTTTATCAATCAGCTGCGTGAAAAAGTAGGCGTCATGTTTGGCAATCCGGAAACGACGACTGGCGGCCGGGCACTGAAATTCTATGCGTCTATCCGTATGGAAGTTCGAAAAGGAGAAGCGCTGAAAAGCGGCACCGATGCGATTGGCAACCGGACGAAAGTGAAGATTGTAAAAAATAAAGTGGCTCCGCCGTTTAAAGTAGCTGAATTTGATCTCATGTATGGTACGGGGATTTCTCGGGAAGGCACGATCCTCGATATCGCTACGTCCATGGATTTGGTGAAAAAAAGCGGAACCTGGTATTCGTATAACGGCGAACGATTGGGGCAGGGTAAGGAAAACGTCAAAGAGTTTTTGAAAGAACATAAAGAAATGGCTGATGAATTGGAAACGATTATTCGGGATACCTTGGCGGCAGAACCGGAAAAATTTGAAGATGCTGTAATGATCGGCCACGAAGAAGGCGAAGAAGAAATATAACGGACTCATGGAAGACAACGAATATAAAACGGCGCTGCGGCTGGCCCTGCAGGCGCTGAACCGCCGTTTCCTGAGTGAAAAAGAGCTGCGGGATAAATTGGCCCAAAAAGAGGTCAAAGAAACGGAAGTCGAAGCGGTCGTCGCCTATTTAAAGAAACTGCGGTATTTAGACGATCAGCGGCTGGCCGGACAAGTAGCGGCTTATTATGCAAAGAGCAAACGGTATGGAGAACAATACGTACGGCAAAAACTGAGGCTTCGCGGACTTCCGCCGGAAACAGGGGCGGCGGATCCGGAAGCGGAAGCAGACAACGCCGTATATTTATTGAAAAAAAAATACGGGAAATCCTATGATCCCAAGGACCGTCAAAAGATGTACCGATATCTTCAATATCGGGGGTTCGCACCGGATGCGATATATACGGCGATGGGAAAAGTATGCGATGAATTGACAGAAAGCTGAAAAAAATATACAATTATTTTAGCTATGACAGATAGCTTATTTGATAATTTTCTATTTCGGACAGGTTTTTGTGCATGAAGTAAATGAAGGATTTCATTCATATAAAAAAGCCGGACAAGGAGTCGGCTTTTTTATTTAGCAACAAAGAGGGAAAAGAGGTGAAATAATGGATGCTATGGTAGAGATGATCCTCCTTAGCGCGGCTACCTGCGTAGTCGGTTTAGGCGCTGGATACGTCATGAGAAAAAAAATGGCGGAAAATACGATTGGCAGCGCCGAGCTGGAAGCGCAGCGTATCATTATGGGCGCAAAGAAGCAAGGAGAATCAGAGAAAAAAGAATATGTTCTTGCTGCTAAAGAAGAAATTCATAAACAGCGGATAGAACTGGATAAAGAAACGAAAGACCGCCGCGGCGAACTGCAGCGGTTTGAACGCAGACTTCTCCAGAAAGAAGAACATTTGGACCGCAAAGCGGATTCGATGGAAAAGAAAGAGGAAGCGCTGGAACGGCAGCAGCAGCAGATCAATGTATGCCAGGAAAAAGTCGACGCTCTCTACAGCCGCCAGATGGAAGAACTGGAACGCATTGCCGGGCTGACATTTGACGAAGCGAAGACGCTGCTTCTTTCCAATGTGGAACAGGAAGTCAAACATGAAACAGCGATGCTGATTAAAGATTTGGAACAGCAGGCAAAAGAGGAATCGGAAAAACGGGCAAGAGAAATCATTTCCACCGCGATTCAGCGCTGTGCAGCGGACCATGTGGCAGAAACGACCGTTTCTGTAGTGGCTCTGCCCAATGATGAAATGAAAGGGCGCATTATTGGCCGGGAAGGCCGGAATATCCGGGCGATAGAAACGCTGACAGGGATAGACCTGATCATAGACGATACACCGGAAGCCGTTATTTTATCAGGATTTGATCCGATCCGCCGGGAGATTGCAAGAATTGCATTGGAAAAACTGATTGCAGACGGACGCATTCATCCGGCACGCATAGAAGAAATGGTAGAAAAAGCGCGCCGGGAAGTGGATCAGAAGATCCGGGAAGCCGGAGAACAGGCGACCTTTGAAACAGGGGTGCATGGTATCCATCCGGAACTGATCAAGATATTGGGCCGGTTGAAATATCGTACGAGCTACGGGCAGAATGTACTTCGCCATTCGATCGAAGTATCGCATTTAGCCGGTATGATGGCCGGTGAATTGGGTGCGGATATTATGCTTGCCAAACGGGGCGGACTTTTGCATGATATAGGCAAGGCTCTCGACCATGAACAGGAAGGGACGCACGTATCTATCGGCATGGAAATTGCCCGCAAATATGGGGAATCAAAAGAAATCCTCAACTGTATCGGGGCGCATCATGGAGATGAAGAACCGATGACGGCGGAAGCCGTTTTGGTAGCGGCAGCGGACGCTATTTCCGCAGCTCGTCCGGGAGCGCGCAGAGAAACTCTGGAAAATTATCTGAAACGATTGACAAAACTGGAAGAAATCGCAGAATCGTTCGACGGCGTCGATCAGTCTTTTGCTATTCAGGCTGGCCGGGAAATCCGGGTAATGGTGAAACCGGAACGGCTGGATGAAGCGGACTGCACGCTTTTGGTACGCAATATTGTAAAACGAATTGAAAGTGAACTGGAATATCCGGGACAGATCAAGGTAGTTGTCATTCGGGAAACCAGAACTACGGAATACGCAAAATAGAACCTGAACGAAATAAATCCTCTCCATCATGTATGGAGAGGATTTTTATAATGGCGCCTGCTGGCAAACGATGACAGGGAACGATCTTGCCTATGCCGGGAAGAAGAAAAGAAAAATTCTGACGGAGAACGGATACGGCCAGAGCAAAAAAGCGGAAAAGACGGCAAATCCCGTTGCGAAAAGAAGATTTTTTTTGTATAATAAAGAAGAAAAGAGAAAGATTATTAAGTAATAATGAAACGGTGGTGAGAAAAATGACGATTGCCGAACGACTGAGAAAAGAAGGCTATAAAGCAACGCCGCAGCGGATCGCCGTGTATCAGTGCATAGACGGACGGGCGGAGCACCCTACTGCGGAACAGATCTATCATGAATTGAAAGCGGAACATCCGACGATGAGCCTGGCTACGGTATATAAGACGATGGATATTTTTGAAAAGATCGGTCTGATCCGCGTACTTCGCTTTGATCGGGAATCGAGTCATTACGATTATGACACGCTGCCGCATGCTCATATTTTATGTACGGTATGTAATCGTATTGACGATGTAGACGGCGTGGATCTGGAACAAGTGGATCAGCTGGTGGAACTGCAGACCGGGTATAAGCTGACGGGAGATGAAATTTTATTCCGCGGCATTTGTGCATCGTGCCAGAAAAAGATAAAAGAAGCGGAATGCAGCCGTGATATCAGCGCATAAAAATATGCCGGAAGAATTATTCTTCCGGCATATTTTTATGCCTCTGCTCGTATTGCATGATAAAGCTTTTCTTACAGAATGAAAGAAAAAGAAGAATGTACATGCAAAAAAGCTGCCGGCATAACCAGCAGCTTAAAAGCGAGATTATTTTCTCAAGTTCAATTTTTCCAGGATCGCACGGTATCTGTCTAAGTTTTTGTTGCGCAGATATGCGAGCATGTTGCGGCGCTGACCAACGAGTTTCAGCAGACCGCGGCGGGAATGATGGTCTTTTTTGTGTTCTTTCAAATGGTTCGTCAAGTATTCGATACGAGCCGTAAGAATAGCGATCTGAACTTCCGGAGACCCCGTATCCGTTTCATGTACGCGGTATTTTGCGATAATTTCCTGTTTCGCTTCTAATGTCAACATAGAAAGCACCTCCTAATGATTTTCGTAACCCCTGACACTAAGTAAACGCGGGAGTGCGCGTGCAACCGAGTGGCAGTTGTACAACAGTAAGAATTATACTATATAGAGAAGCGGGTGTAAAGACATTTTTCTGGGAGTTTAGGAGTTTTTAACGAAACGGAATACGGGCGGTCCGCAGTCGGTGAACAGAAGAAGGATGCGGCAAAAGAAAAGAGTAATTTGCGGAAAAGGATTGCGTAAAATTCCATGCAACCATGCGTTTTATGCATGAAAAATCGTTTGACAAGTAGTGAAATTGAGAAAAAATTTTATTATAATAAGCCTATACATAGAAAAGAGATACCAAAGGAGGGTATAATTATGACAATTAGAGTGGGTATTGTAGGATACGGCAACTTGGGAAAAGGCGCGGAAGCGGGGATCAAACATCAGGAAGATATGGAACTGGTGGGCGTCTTTACCCGCCGTCCGGGCATTGAGACTATTTCCGGCGCACCGGTATACAGCATGGAACAGCTGCCGGAATTTCAGGGCAAAATCGACGTGATGATTCTTTGCGGCGGCTCTGCGACGGATTTAATGGAACAGGGACCGTTGGTAGCGCAGTGGTTCCATACGATTGACAGCTTTGATACGCATCCGCGTATTCCGGAATATTTTGAAAAAATGGATAAAGCAGCGAAAGAAAACGGTCATGCCGCGATCATTTCCGTAGGCTGGGATCCCGGTCTGTTTTCCTTGCAGCGGGTATTGGCAGAAAGTATTCTGCCGCAGGGCAAAGGCTATACTTTCTGGGGCAGCGGCGTCAGCCAGGGTCATTCTGACGCGATCCGCCGGATTCCGGGCGTAAAAAATGCAAAACAGTACACGATTCCTCGCCAGGAAATCATGGAAGAAATCCGCAGCGGCGGCTTGCCGGACGTTAAAGGCAATGAAGCGCATATCCGCGACTGCTATGTCGTAGCGGAAGAAGGGGCGGACAAAGCGGCGATTGAAGAGGCTATCAAAACGATGCCAAACTATTTTGTCGGTTATGAAACGCATGTTACGTTCATGGAAGAAGGGGAATTCCTGGAAAAACACAGCGGTATTCCTCACGGCGGCTTTGTTATGCACAGCGGCGAAACGGAAAATGGCAACAACCATGTATACGAATTCTCCTTGAAACTGGACAGCAATCCGGAATTTACATCCAGCGTGCTGCTGGCATATGCGCGGGCGATCGTGAAATTGGCCGGCCATGGCGGCAAAGGCGCGTTCTCGGTTCTCGATATTCCGTTTGCATGGCTCTCTGCTAAATCTCCGGAAGAATTGAGAAAGACGATGTTATAATAAAAGGATTCCGAATAGGAATAAAAAGGCGTGTTCTTTAGGGAATGCGCCTCTTTTTTATTCGGTTTAGCCTTTATATTGGCAAAGAAATCTTATATAATAAATAGATAGTGAAATAAAAAGAAATGAAAAGTGTATTAGAGGAGGAACTGGAATGGAAGTATTCCAAATGCAGCTGGCAGGAAGAACCCTGTCTATTGAAACTGGCAAACTGGCTAAACAGGCCAGCGGAGCCGTATTGGTGCGGTATGGCGATACGGGAGTATTGGTAACGGCAACGGGGTCGAAAGAACCTCGGGAAGGGGCTGACTTTTTCCCGCTTACCGTAGATTATGAAGAAAAGATGTATGCGGTTGGGAAGATTCCCGGCAGCTTTTTGAAACGGGAAGGCAAACCGCCGGAAGCAGCGGTGCTGAATGCGCGGCTGATCGATCGGCCGATCCGCCCGCTTTTCCCGAAAGGATATCGAAACGACGTGCATGTAGTGGCTACCGTGATGAGCGTTGATCCGGACAATGCGCCGGAAATGGCGGCTATGATCGGCGCGTCTTGTGCGCTTGGGATTTCCCATATCCCGTTTGCAGGCCCGATTGCCGGCGTACGGGTAGGGAAAGTAAACGGACAGCTGGTAATCAATCCGACGATTGCGCAGCTGGAAGAAAGTGAAATCAATATGGCGGTTGCCGGTACGAAAGATGCGGTGCTCATGGTAGAAGGGGGCGCAAAAGAAGTACCGGAAAGCGAATTGCTTGACGCGATCATGTTTGCTCATGAAACGATTAAAGAAATCATTGCGTTCCAGGAAACGATCATTGCCAAAGTCGGCAAAGAAAAACAGATCCCTGTACTGCATGAGATTCCGGAAGAAATCAGTGCAGCCGTTCATGCATTTGCAGAAGCAAGCCTGAAAGAAGCCGTAGCGACAGCAGATAAAATGGAACGGGAAGAAAATATCGCGGCTGCGGAGAAAGCGGCGCTGGAACATTTTGCGGAAATCTACCCGGATAACATGGGCGATGTAGCCGATTGCCTGCAAAAGATCGTAAAAGAAACGGTTCGCCGGATGATCACCGTTGATAAAATCCGTCCGGACGGTCGGAAACTCAACGAAGTGCGCCCGGTAAGCTGTGAAGTAGGTCTGTTCAACCGGACGCATGGCACGGGGCTGTTCACGCGGGGACAGACGCAGGTTCTGACGGTAACGACGTTGGCTCCGCTTGGCGAAGAACAGATTATCGACGGACTTTGCGTAGAAACCAAAAAACGGTATATCCATCATTATAACTTCCCGTCGTATTCAGTAGGGGAAACGAGATCCTCCCGCGGGCCGGGACGCCGTGAAATCGGTCATGGCGCATTGGCAGAACGGGCGCTTTTGGCAGTGATTCCGCCGGAAACAGAATTCCCTTATACCATTCGTCTGGTTTCGGAAGTATTGGAATCGAACGGTTCCAGCTCCATGGCCAGCGTTTGCGGCAGCACCTTGTCCCTGATGGATGCCGGCGTGCCGATCAAAGCGCCGGTAGCCGGCGTAGCGATGGGGCTCGTTACGGATGGAGAAAATTATACGATCCTGACAGACATCCAGGGCATGGAAGACGCCCTTGGCGATATGGACTTTAAAGTAGCCGGTACGACAAAAGGGGTTACGGCAATCCAGATGGATATCAAGATTTCCGGTCTGAGCCGGGAAATCCTTTCTGATGCCCTTCAGCAGGCACATGAAGGTCGCATGCACATCATGGAGAAAATGATGGAATGCATCAGCGCGCCGCGGGAAAACATGTCCGCTTATGCGCCGCGTATTATTACGATGAACATTCATCCGGACAAAATCCGCGACGTTATCGGAACCGGCGGCAAAGTGATCAAGCAGATTATTGAAGAAACCGGCGTTAAAATCGATATTGAAGACGACGGTACGGTATACATCGCTTCTGTAGAGGAAGAAGGCGCTAAAAAAGCCGTTGCGTGGATAGAACGGCTGACAAAAGAAGCGGAAGTCGGCGAAGTATACATGGGCAAAGTTACCCGTCTTATGAACTTTGGCGCATTTGTAGAAATACTGCCGGGCAAAGAAGGACTGGTTCATATTTCCCAGCTGGCAAAAGAACGGGTTGAAAAAGTGGAAGACGTGGTAACTGTCGGTGATGAGATCATGGTAAAAGTTATCGAAATCGACAAACAGGGCCGTATCAACCTGTCCAGAAAAGTATTGCTGCAGGATGTAAAATAGCGATAAGAGGAGAATTACCGTGGAAAGAATACTTAGAGGATTTGAGATCGTAAGCATGTATGAGGAAGAAGATATCCATCTTCCTGTCCGCAAAACATCGGAAAGCGCCGGATATGATATTGAATCGGCAGCCGACGTCGTGCTGGAGCCTCAGAAAGTGACGATCGTACCGACCGGACTGAAAGCGTTTATGGGACATGATGAATATTTAGCCATACACATCCGTTCGGGCATATCCATCAAGCAAGGTCTGATGCTGATCAACAGCACGGGTATCATTGACAGCGATTATTACAACAATGAAGAGAATGAAGGTCATATCATGATCGCATTCTACAATACCGGTACAGAACCGATCGAAGTAAAAAAAGGCGAGCGCGTAGCGCAGGGGATTTTTGCCAAATATCTGCTGGCGGCAGACGACAATGCGGTAGGGATTCGAACCGGCGGCATTGGAAGCACGGGAAAGTAGGCCTATCATGATCAGTACAGAACGATTGATCAGGCGGGAAGACATTCTTTGCGGGAAAGTTCTGCATGTTACAAAAGATACGGTGCTTGTAAATGAAGACCGGGAAGCGGAGCGTGAAGTTGCGTGGCACCCGGGCGCCAGTGCGGTCATTCCTGTAACGGCAGAGGGCAATATTGTCCTGGTGCGCCAGTATCGCTATGCCTTGGGAAAAGCCATTTTGGAGATTCCCGCCGGAAAACTGGAAAAAGGCGAAGACCCGGCAGTATGCGCCAAACGGGAATTGGAAGAAGAAGCCGGAATATGCTGTGATACGTTGGAACCGCTGGGATATGTATATACCTCGCCGGGATTTTCCGATGAAGTGATTTATCTGTATCTGGGGCGGGAAACGGGAACTACAGCGCAGCGATGGGACGACGATGAGTTTATGGACGTAGAAACCTATGCGCCGGAAACCATTTATGCGATGATTGACAGCGGCGAGCTGAGCGACGCCAAATCCATCGCCGCATTTTGCCGTGCCAGACAGATACTATTAAAATAAAGTGAATAGAGATGAGGGAGGATTCGATATGTTCAAGAGGATCATACTGATAATAATGGACAGCGTAGGCGCCGGAGCAGCGCCGGACGCCGCCGGATTTGGAGATGAAGGAGCCAATACGTTGGCGCATATCGATGAGCGGGTGAACGGCCTGCGCCTTCCTCATCTTTTTTCGTTGGGATTAGGCCGAATCGTGCCGCTGAAAAACAGTCAAAATGATGCCTGCATGGGGTCGTGGGGCTGTATGCGGGAAATTTCCGTCGGGAAAGATACGACCAGCGGCCATTGGGAAATGATGGGTCATCCGGTGGATCGGCCGTTTCCTGTTTTTTATGAAGGATTTCCCGAAGAACTGATGCGTTCATTTACTGAAAAAACAGGTCATGGATATTTAGGCAATGAAGTGGCGTCCGGCACGGAAATTATAGAACGGCTGGGAAAAGAGCATATAGAAACGGGAAAACCCATCGTGTATACGTCGGCAGACAGCGTATTTCAAATCGCTGCCCATGAAGACGTCATTCCTTTAGAGGAACTGTATCGGATTTGTAAGATCACCAGAGAAGAAGTCTGCGTTGGTGCGTATGAAGTGGGGCGTATCATTGCCCGGCCGTTTATCGGTGCGCCGGGAGCCTTTGTAAGGACAGCCAACCGCCATGATTACAGCCGTCTGCCCGAACATGAAATGGTGTTTTCTTATTTAACAAAAGCCGGCTATACCGTACAGGGCATCGGAAAGATCGGCGATATTTATGCGCATATCGGTCTTACCAATTCAACGCCGACGGTATCGAATCATGACGGTATGGAAACATTGGCAAAACGAATCAAAGAAACGGACGAACCTGGACTGATCATGGCAAACCTCGTTGACTTTGACAGCCAGTATGGACATCGGAGAAATCCGGAAGGATACGGCGCCTGCCTGGAAGAATTTGATCAGGACTTAGGCAGGCTGCTGCCTCTCTTGGGTGAAGACGATCTGCTTCTTATTACGGCCGATCACGGCAACGATCCTACCTTTGCCGGAACGGATCACACGCGGGAGCAAGTGCCTTTGCTGGCATACTGCCGAGGCATGATTCCGGCGGATCTTGGCGTTCGGACCACGTTTGCCGACGTAGGAAAGACAATACTTGAAAACTTTGGCATTCAGGCGCCGCTGACAGGCACGTCGTTTTTAAAAGAAATCAAGAGGTGAGGATATGTGGCCGATATCATGCATAGAAAAGAAGCGGTATGGACAAAAACTGCCGCAGGGAGAAATCCAAGCATTTGTGGAAGAATATGTAAACGGAACCATTCCGGACTATCAGATGGCCGCCTGGCTCATGGCAGTGTGCATCCAGGGAATGGATTACGAAGAAACCGTAGCGCTGACGTTGGCGATGGCACATTCGGGACATATACTTGACCTCTCGGAAATAAAGGGAATAAAAGTAGATAAACACAGTACCGGGGGGATTGCGGACACCGTTACTCTCATAGCCGCTCCGCTGGCAGCTGCCGGAGGCGTTCCCATTGCGAAAATGAGCGGCCGCGGTCTGGGATTTACCGGCGGAACGATCGATAAACTGGAAGCTATACCTGGATTTCAGACGGCGCTGACTGAATCTGCATTTTGCCGTCAGGTGCAAGAAATCGGCATAGCGCTGATGCAGCAGTCCGAAGATATTGCGGCGGCGGACAAGAAAATGTATGCCCTCCGGGACACGACCGGAACCGTGGCAAGTATCCCGCTGATTGCCAGTTCGATCATGAGCAAAAAAATAGCCGCAGGAGCGGATAAAATTGTATTGGACGTAAAATATGGCAGCGGCGCGTTTATGCAGACCTGGGAAGAAGGCGAAGAACTGGCGCGGACGATGGTGTCTATCGGCAAATTGGCTGGCAAAGAAACGGCGGCGGTTCTTTCTGATATGGAAATGCCGCTGGGGTTGGCTATCGGAAATAGCGTAGAAGTCGATGAAGCGGTTCAAGTGCTGCAGGGCAAACGTACGGGCCGGCTGTATGAAGCGGCAGCTGCTGTTGCCGGTATTATGCTGTATATGGGAAATCGGGCGGAATCGATGGAAGAAGGCGCCCTTTTGGCCAAAGAAATGATTGCTGATGGCCGCGGGCTGGCTAAATTTACCGAGTGGCTGAGTGCGCAAGGCGGAAACACCTCCTGGATAGGAAACGAACCGCTGACAAAAGCGGAGCAGGAATATATAGTGCGGTCAGAAACCAACGGATATATTGCCTCTTACGCCGGCCGGCAGCTTGGCGATATCGTTATGCGCATGGGGGCCGGGCGGGCGAAAAAAGACGATGAAATCGATCCCAATGCAGGGCTGATCCTGAAAAAAGAGGTAGGGGAAGCCATAGAGCAGGGAGAAATACTCGCCGTATTATATGCGAAATCAGAAATATTTTTGAAAGAATTGGCAGAAGAAGTGCGGCAGGCTGTAACGATCACAAAAGAACGGCCGGAACCCTATCCGATCATCAAAAAAATCATTGCAGAATAAAAAGTCCGCTTTGGACAGGAAACTTAAAAGCGGATACTGTATAGAGCTAAAAAAGGCTTGCTGCCGGTGGAAGAAACGGCGGCAGGTCTTTTTCCGTTTTCTTGTCTGCAAGAGGGAGCTGGCTTATCTTTAGCTGCCGTGTTTTAAAGATAAGATCTTCTGACTGCTGCGATGTATGAAGGGAAAACCTTTGGACAATCAAACAGGAGCGCGCTGCATGTTCTTTGTAGGCGGCAAGATATTTGCTATAATACATCATAGATATCAAGGGAATATAGGAGTACTATCATGGCAAAACAACGTATCCCTGTACAGGCAGGGAAAGACTATACCATAGCGATCACCGGATTGGGGCACAGCGGCGAAGGCGTCGGCAAATATGAAGATTTTACCGTATTTGTTCCCTTTGCGCTGCCCGGCGAACGAGTGCGGGTGCGCATGGAGCTTGTGAAAAAAACATATGGAAAAGGGAAACTGCTGGAAATATTGGAAGCGTCTCCCGACCGGCAGGAACCGGAATGTCCGTATTATGGCCGGTGCGGCGGTTGCCAAATGCAGCATATGACCTATGAAGCGGAACTGCGGGCAAAACAGGCCCAGGTAGAAGCTGCTGTTCGGAGAATCGGCAAAAGCGAAGCGGCGGTGCTGCCGGCAATCGGCGCCAGCCAACCGCGGCATTACCGCAATAAAATGCAGCTTCCCGTAGGCCGGGAGGGAAACCAGTTGGTAATGGGGTGTTATGCTCAGGGGAGCCATCGAATCATTCATACGGAACATTGCTATATCCAAAGAGAAGGAAACAATGCGATTGCCGAAGCCTGCTGGCAGATCGCGATGGAATTGGGAGCCGTTCCGTATGATGAAACCACGCATACCGGGTGCCTGCGGCATATTATAGGCCGTGTCAGCGCTGCTTCTGGAGAAGCGATGGTGATTTTGGTCACGGCGGAAAAGCGGCTGCCGAAACAAAACGAATGGATTGAAGCGATACGCCGGCGGCTGCCGTTTGTCGTATCCATCGCACATAACTATAATCCGGACAAAACGAATGTCATCATGGGACGGCAGACAAAAAATATCTGGGGAAAAGAAAAGATTGAAGATACATTGGAAGAGTTTGTATTTTCCATATCGCCGGCTTCTTTCTTTCAAATCAATAATGACCAAACGGTCGTGTTATACAATACGGCTCTGGAATATGCGGATCTTACCGGGACAGAAACCGTGATCGACGCCTATTGCGGAACGGGTACCATCTCCTTGTTTATGGCCAAACAAGCGGCGCACGTTATCGGAATAGAAATTGTGCCGCCGGCTATAGCGGACGCCAAAGAAAATGCGCGGCGAAATACATGTGCCAATACGGAATTTATTGTTGCGGACGCCGCGGAAAAAATGCCGGAACTGTATCAGGCAGGCATTCGTCCTGAAGTGATTGTCTTTGATCCCATTCGTGCAGGCTGCAAACCAGCGGTGCTGGAAAGTGCCGCTGCCATGAAACCGCAGCGTATCGTATACGTTTCCTGCAATCCGCAGAGCATGGCAAGAGATATTGCCTATCTGGAACCGTTAGGATATAAAGCGGTAAAAGTCCAGCCGGTGGACATGTTTCCTCGCTCGAGCCACATAGAATGCGTATGCTTGCTGGTTCGCATGAATACGGAGTTGGACGGCTGAAAACTGAGGATATAGGTCTGTTGTACCTTAGTTGTACAGCAGCGTTGGAGCAGAATGAGGACACCGGCTCCCTTTCTTTATATTGTTTTGACTAAGATAGAAATGTATTATGGAGCCGGAGAACTACAATTAGGTTAACTATAAGAATTTGGAAGGTCTAAGTGGTGATGAGATGTTTGAACCTGGCTTGGCAATTGGTCAAATTATAAAAAACAGTGATTTAGTAGAAATCTTCAAATGTGGAAATATGGGCGGTATGCGCCGGTCTAAAACAACAAATACGCTGGTAATTGTATCTGACTATACGAAAGGTATTTATCATGATAAATGGATTGGCGGTGTGCTCCATTATACCGGTATGGGAAAAACAGGTGATCAAGATATTAACTGGGCCCAGAATGCGACGCTGGCAGCATGTGGTAGAAATGACGTTGACATTCATCTGTTTGAGGTGATAAATGCCGGAGAATATATATACTGCGGTCGGATTGAACTTGTGGATAGGCCCTATATGGATATTCAACCTGACGAAGACGGAGTTGACCGAATGGTCTGGATGTTTCCTGTCCGTCCTATCCCTGATAATGATGTTGAGAAGCCAGCTATGTTTGTGTTTAAAGACATGGAAGATTACAAGACACGCGGGAAAAATGTGGATAAAGAGTATATGAAGATGCTTGCAGAAAAGAAGAAATCTGGCAAAAAGGTAGTTGAAAAGCCGGCACCTCTAATTTCAATGGACAATTCTGCATCTCAGAAACCTGCTGTCGTTATTCCGCCTGAGATTGTTGGTAAACAAGTAAAACATAAAATTTATGGCAAAGGTACGATTACCAGCATTACGGATAGAATTATCGATGTCTTGTTTGACTCTGTAGGAGAAAAGAAACTGGGCTATGAAGTTTGCATAAAAAACAAATTGATTGAGTTTAGCTGAGGTAGGGAGCTATATGAAGGTAGTAAAAGTTGTCGCTGCGGTCATTCGCAACGGAGACAAGATATTGGCTACAGCTCGTGGCTATGGTGACTATAAAGGGCAGTGGGAGTTTCCGGGTGGAAAGATTGAATCTGGTGAAACGCCACAACAAGCACTAATTCGTGAGATAAAAGAAGAGCTGGACATAGATATTGAAGTTGGCGATCTTATTGGAAACATAGAGTATGATTACCCGACATTTCATCTGTCGATGGCTTGCTTTTGGTGTAAGATCGTTAGAGGTGACCTCGTTCTAAAGGAGGCCCAGGATGCTCGTTGGTTGACAAAGGATAGGCTGCACAGCATTCAATGGTTACCTGCGGATATTACAATTATTGACGAAATTGGAATGCAGTTAGATTAAACGTCACATTAACATTTGAATGGGTTGGGATATGTTTCTGTGTGAATGGATGTTGGTAATGTAATCCTATCGCAGGGGAACCTTCCCTTTTTTATTCTCTTTGGAACCTATGTATGGTAACTTTACAAAAATCCTTGAAGAACTTTATTTTTATTGTTGACAAAGAATAAAACATATGGCATAATATATCAGGTAACGGGGCGTAGCGCAGTTTGGTAGCGCGCTTGGTTCGGGACTAAGAGGTCGCAGGTTCAAATCCTGTCGCCCCGACCACAATTTTATAGGGAGAGTTGTCCGAGCGGCTTAAGGAGCATGATTGGAAATCATGTGTGCGATGATATCGTACCGTGGGTTCAAATCCCACACTCTCCGCCATAAAAGAAGAGCAAGAATCTACATGGGGTAGGTTCTTTTTTTATGTCTGAAATTACGTTCTCACTAAATGCCAGTGTCTGCATAAAAAGTAACTTACTGCAGCACTGCCGGCAGCTTTTGAAGGGACTAAAATAATAAAAGAGATAGCCGACTATGGGAAGGCGGTTTATCCCTTGTGATTTTAGAAGGAAAGTGTTTGCCGATGGTTAGGCATTTTTTATATCGGCAGAAAGAATGGGTACAACAAGGCTGGAAAAAGCAAGCCGTTAAAGATACTGCTTTCAACCTAGTTCTTGTATCTCAGTCCGGAAGCAGGAAAACCGACAAATCTACTATCGCATACGCCGTATTGTATTGCACGCACTTACAGAAATGTAGGTGCTTTTATTGTGGGATACTAGTATATGAAAATAGATGATGTATAGAGAAAAGGTACAGCGTGCATAGGGATATGCAGATTTGGCAAATGCGTAAAAAGCTCTTTACAAAACAGGTGAGAGTTGAACCAGCAAGGAAATACAAGGCATTGCGCCATTTTCTATATATGGTGGATTTATATCTTGGTGATTTGACACTACTTACTATATATAGTATAGTTAGTTTTGTTCAAAGCACTAGATATATCCGAAGAACGCAAGCAGATAAGAAAAGAAGATGGATAAATAAGAAACAAAAAAATGGGCCTGATGGAAGGCCTGTTGTCATGTAAGGAGAGATGTAGATGTTACAGGTAATCAAACGGGATGGCAACCGGGCGCCGTTCGATAAAAGCAAAATATCCATAGCTATAGAAAAAGCAATGAACAGCAGCAGCGGCGTATATGAAGCCGGGCTGGCAGATAAGATTGCCGATGAAATCGAAGCTTATGCGAAGCGAGTGGATAAAGAGCTTACGATCTATGCGATCGAAGACCAGGTATATTACAAATTATTGGAATATCAGAATCCTGCTACGGCAAGAGCCTATGAAAATTATAAAGCCGTCCAGTCGTTTAAACGTCGGGAAAATACAACGGACGACGATGTATTTGGTCTGCTCAATCGGAGCAATGTAGCGGTACTTGATGAAAACTCCAATAAAGATACCAAAGTCGTATCTACGCAGCGCGACCTGATTGCCGGAGAAGTATCGAAAGATATTGCCCGCCGTAAATTGATACCGACAGACATCGTACAGGCTCATGACAGCGGCGCGATTCATTTCCATGATATGGACTATATTATTCAGCCGATGTTCAACTGCTGTTTGATTAATTTGGAAGATATGCTGACTAACGGCACCGTCATCAACGGCAAAAAGATCGATTCGCCGAAATCGTTTCAGGTTGCCTGTACGGTAACGACGCAGATCATCGCGCAGGTTGCCAGCGGTCAGTATGGCGGCCAGTCCATTAATGGAATCGACCGCATTTTAGCGCCGTATGTACGAAAATCGTTCAATAAAATGTTAAAAGCAGTGCTGGAAGAACAGCAGGATATATACGGCATGGAACCGGATATGAAAAAAGCGGAAGAAATCGCTTGGAAACGGACGCGCAAAGAAGTAAAAGATGGGATACAGACCATTCAGTATCAAATTAATACACTGATGACGACGAATGGTCAGGCGCCGTTTGTTACCTTGTTCATGTATTTCCAGCCGGGATATGAATTTGAAAAAGAAGCGGCTCTTATTTGTGAAGAGATTCTTCGTCAGCGTATCGAAGGGATAAAAAATGAACAGGACGTATATGTTACGCCTGCCTTTCCAAAGCTGATTTATGTTTTGGACGAACACAATATTCATGAAGACAGTCCGTATTATTATTTGACGCGTCTGGCAGCAGAATGTACGGCAAAGCGCATGTATCCGGACTATATTTCGGCGAAGAAAATGAAAGAAAACTATGAAGGCAATGTGTTCAGTCCGATGGGCTGCCGCTCCTTCCTGTCGCCTTGGAAAGACGAGAACGGCAACTATAAATTTGACGGGCGCTTTAACATGGGCGTAGTATCCTTGAACCTGCCGCAGATCGGTATTTTGGCAAACGGATCAGAAGAAAAATTCTTTGAGCTGCTGGATAAGCGGCTGGAAATCGCTAAAAAAGCCTTGCTCCTGCGGGTGGAATTGCTGAAACGCGTGACGAGCGATTGCTCTCCGATCCATTGGCGGTACGGTGCGATCTGCCGTCTGGAAAAAGGCGAAAGCATAGAAAAATTTATGTACGGCGGTTATGCGACGTTGTCGTTGGGATATATTGGTATCTATGAAGCGACGAAACTGATTCGCGGCTGCTCGCATACGGATCCAAAAGGCAAAGAGTTTGCAATGAAAGTCATGGACACGCTCAACAGTGCCATTAAAAAATGGAAAAAAGAAACTAATATTGGGTTCGCCCTCTATGGTACGCCGGCAGAAAGCCTGACGAACCGTTTCTCTTCCATTGACCGGGCGCGTTTCGGCATTATAGAAGACATCACGGACAAAGGCTATTATACCAACAGCTATCATGTGAATGTGCGGGAAGAAATCAACGTATTTGATAAATTTGATTTTGAAGCGGAATTCCAGGCAAAATCTACCGGCGGATGCATCAGCTATGCAGAGATCCCGAATATGAACAATAATATTGAAGCCGTACTGACGATGGTAAATTATATTTATGATCATATTTGCTATGCTGAGTTCAATACCAAGTTGGACTACTGCCATATTTGCGGATTTGATGGAGAAATAAAGGTCAACGACGACAATGAATGGGAATGCCCGCGGTGCCATAATAAAGACCGGGATAAATTGACCGTAATTCGCCGGACCTGCGGATATTTGGGAGAAAACTTCTGGAATGAAGGGCGGACAAAAGAAATTAAAGATCGGGTCATGCACATTTAGGAGGCGTAGCCATGCGCTATGGGCAAATGCGAAAATATGATATAGCTAACGGCGTAGGGATACGGTCTACTTTATTTGTGACCGGCTGTACCCATCATTGCTATAATTGTTTTAATGAGGAATATCAGGATTTCCAGGCGGGAAAAGAATGGACGGCCGAGGAAGAAGGCGAACTGCTTTCCTATCTGCGGGATCCTCGCGTAACAGGATTGACCGTATTAGGCGGAGAACCGTTTCAGAATACAAATGGATTGATTCCGCTGCTGAAAAAAGTGCGGGAAGAGATAAAAAAATCGATCTGGATTTATTCCGGATATACCTGGGAAGAGATTCAAGAAGATGAAAAGCGGAAAGAATTGCTTCAGTTGGCAGATGTGCTGGTAGACGGGCGGTTCGTAGATGCATTAAAAGATCCGATGCTCCGGTTTCGCGGCTCTTCCAATCAAAGAGTGATCAACGTTCCGGCATCCTTGGCTGCCGGTCAGATCATCCTGTTATGGAATGAAGAAGAAGGCAGAGTAAAATAAGAAAAGAGCGGATTCAGCAATGAATCCGCTCTTTTTTCTGCTCAATCTTCTTTTACATAATAATCCACTTCGTAGATTACCGTATGCTCCGGTATTTTCCAAGGGCCGTGCGGCATGCCCGGCGGACGGGAAGCCGTATCGCCGGCAGAAAACGTTTGGTTTAAGGTGAGGTCGATCATTTTTCCTTTTAAAATAAATACTTCTTCCCAATAGTCATGTACGGCAGTGCCGTTGGGAGTTGTATCCGTCCCGGCTTCATATTCGATAATGCGGGAAAGCGCGCGGCCTTGAGGATCTTTGGAAATGATTCGCTGCGTAATTCCTTTTGCAGGTCCCGGCACAGGCTCTGCGGGAAACTGCGTATATGGAGTAAATTCAATAGCTTTTCTGCCCATCATTTGATCACGCCCTTCTGTTTGATGTGTGATATATCATTGATTGTAAAAAGAATAAAAGAGAAACGCAAGAGGATAAAATAAAAATACCGCATACGGTCTGTTTATCCCGCATACGGTACTGTTTTATTCTTCATCGTCTAAAAAGACGGGTTTATTTTCTTCAAAGGCTTTGATACGGGAAAGGGATTCAACGCGGTACCCCAGTTTTTCCAGCCGTTCCCGGCCTGGCTGGAAGGACTTTTCAATGACGATGCCGATGCCGGCAACGGTGCAGCCTGCTTCTGCAACAAGGGAAGCGAGGCCGATTGCCGCTTCGCCGCTGGCAAGAAAATCATCTAAGATCAAGATGCGTTCCCCGTTGTGCAGATATTTGCGGCTAATCGTGACATCGTACGTTTCGCCTTTTGTATAGGAATATACTGCCGCATGATACAAGTCGTCTGTCATCAAAATAGATTTTTTCTTGCGGGCAAAGACGATAGGAACATTGCCGAGCGCAACCGATGCAGCAAGCGCAACGGCGATGCCGGAAGCTTCGATGGTTACGATGCGGTCAATTTTCGTATCGCTGAACCGGGCTGCAAATTCGCGGCCGATGTCCATCATCAGAGCCGGATCGATCTGGTGATTTAAAAACCCGTCTACCTTTAATACTCGATTTTCGATAATCAAACCTTCATCAGCAATTCGTTGCTTCAGCACTTCCATGGAAAGCGGCCTCCTTATATATTTCAATTCAACAGTGTTTATGATAATAGTATTATTTTATAATATTTGCCTTTTAAAATCAAGAATATCGAATAAAGTTCATAAAAAAGAAGCTGAGGAAGAATAAAGTTCGGAATAGTACGAACAATTTTGGTATTTACTTATGATAGTATTCAGGTTATACTAGTGATATAGCAAGCTAGAAATAAGGGTAATGGATTTGATCTTAAGGAGGCTCTTTCATGCAACCGATTCGTCGTTTATATGTGAAGAAAAAAGAAGCATTTGCTCAGGAAGCTGACCGATTGTTGGCCGATTTGCGGGAACATCTGCAAATCAATGGATTGACCGGGGTGGATCTGTATCATCGTTATGATGTGACCGGCCTTGATGACGCAGCGTTTGAAGCAGCGAAACAGATGATTTTCTCTGAACCGCCGGTAGATTCGGTGTATACGGAATTGCCTGTTCAGGAAGGGCAGCGCGTCATGGCAGTAGAATATTTGCCGGGCCAGTATGACCAGAGAGCAGACTCTGCGATGCAGTGCGTGGAAATGCTGACGATGAATAAAGATAGTTTGGTGCGGATGGCACAGGTATATGTATTTTCCGGCGCGGTAAGCGATGAGGAAATGGGCGCGATCCGGCAGTACTGCATCAATCCGGTAGAAGCGAGAGAAGCATCGCTGGATATGCCTGACAATTTGGATATTCCCTGGGAACAGCCGGAAAATGTGGCCGTTATACATGGCTTCATTTCTATGACTGACGAAGAGCTGGAAGCATTCCGGAAAGAGCGGGGCTTGGCAATGAGCGCGGCGGATTTGAAGTTTTGCCAGACCTATTTTAAAGAAACGGAAAAAAGAGATCCGTCCATCACGGAGATTTTGGTTTTGGATACGTATTGGTCCGATCACTGCCGGCATACGACCTTTATGACCGAGCTGACGGATATTACGGTGGACAGCGGCGCATTTACCGCTCCCATTGAACGGGCGTATGAAGTGTATCAGACAACGCGGGCAAAATTGTATACGGAAAAATATAAGCCGCAGTCGCTGATGGACATGGCAACGATTGCTGTAAAATCGCTGCGCCAGGCAGGAAAGCTGCAGGAAATGGACGAGTCTGACGAAATCAATGCCTGCACGATCGTAGTGCCGGTAGAGGTAGACGGTCAAACCGAAGAATGGCTGCTCCTCTTCAAAAATGAAACCCATAACCACCCAACGGAAATTGAACCTTTTGGCGGCGCTGCGACTTGTCTGGGCGGCTGTATCCGCGATCCGCTGAGCGGCCGGGCTTATGTTTATCAGGCTATGCGTGTTACCGGAAGCGGCGATCCGCGGCAATCGGTACAGGATACGCTTAAAGGGAAACTTCCGCAGCGGACGATTACGACGACGGCAGCAAAAGGCTACAGTTCTTATGGGAACCAGATCGGCCTTGCTACCGGCGAAGTCAAGGAATACTATCATCCGGGCTATGTAGCCAAACGGATGGAAATTGGCGCCGTGGTGGCAGCTGCGCCGAGAAAGAATGTAGTGCGCGAAGTGCCGGCTCCGGGAGATGTGGTAATCCTGTTGGGCGGAAAAACCGGACGAGACGGCATGGGCGGTGCGACCGGTTCTTCTAAAGAGCATACGGTAACGTCGCTGGAAACCTGCGGGGCAGAAGTGCAGAAAGGCAATGCGCTGACCGAGCGTAAGATTCAGCGTTTGTTCCGCCGCGGAGAAGCTACGGTATTGATCAAACGATGCAATGATTTTGGCGCCGGCGGCGTGTCGGTAGCGATTGGGGAGCTGACAGACGGCGTTCATATTGAGTTGGACACTGTACCGAAAAAATATGAAGGCCTGGACGGAACGGAACTGGCGATATCCGAATCGCAGGAACGAATGGCCGTTGTCGTAGCCGCAGATAAAGCGGCAGAATTCTGCGGCTATGCGGCAGAAGAAAATTTGGAAGCGACTATTGTAGCGAAGGTTACGGATACAAACCGGTTGGTTATGGAATGGCGCGGCGAACGGATCGTAGATATTTCCCGCGACTTCTTGAATACAAACGGGGTAGCGCAGCAGCGGACCGCCCGCGTGGCAGCTCCTCAGGGCGATAACGTGTTCACGGTACCGGAAATCCGCGATATCAAATCTTCGTATATTTCGGTAATGGGAGACCTTGCAGTATCCTCTCAGCAAGGGATGGCAGAACGGTTTGACAGCACGATTGGCGCCGGAACGGTATTGATGCCGTTTGGCGGAAAATACCAGAAGACGCCGGTAGAAGGAATGGTTGCCAAACTTCCCGTACTGAATGGAGAAACGAAAACAGTCAGCATCATGACCCATGGTTTTGATCCGGCGCTGGCAGTATGGAGCCCGTTCCACGGCGCGTTGTATGCGATTATTCAATCGATCGCCAAACTGACGGCTCTGGGCGGCGATCGGAAAAAGGCGTACCTGACCTTGCAGGAGTATTTTGAAAAACTGGGCACAGATGAAATTGCCTGGGGCAAACCGGTAAGCGCTCTGTTGGGGGCATTTACGGCGCAGCAGGCGCTGGAAATTGGCGCTATTGGCGGAAAAGACAGCATGAGCGGTACATTTGAAGACTTGAAAGTACCGCCAAGCCTGATATCCTTTGCCATTGCTCCCGAATCCGTAGATGCCGTTGTATCGCCGGAATTAAAAGAAGCCGGAAGCACCTTGGTACTTTTTGATCTGCCGAGAGACCGTGATGAAATGCCGGACTTTGCGGTATTTAAAGCAAACTGCGATTTACTGCACAAAGCGGCGCAGTATGGATCGGTACGTTCCATGCATGCTGTAGGCAATGGCGGCATAGCGGCCACGGCGGCTAAAATGGCATTTGGAAACCGCATCGGGGTACAGATCCAGGACTCCTGGGAAGCGGGAGAATTGTTTGCCCTTCGCTATGGCGCAATCCTGGTGGAAACCGATGAAGGAAACGCTTCGATCTGGAGTAAACAGCCGCAGGTTCGCATACTGGGGAAAACGATAGCCGAACCGGCAATACAAATCGGTGATACCTCGGTAGCTTTGGCAGAATTACAGGCGGCATGGGAAAAACCGCTCCAAGATATATTCCCAATCCAAAGCAGCAGTGAAACCTATGATCCTGCATTGCCGCTGTATACGGCATATGGACCGAAACGAAGCGAGTCATTTGGCAAACCGACCGTATTTATTCCGGTATTTCCAGGGACGAACTGTGAATTTGATTCTGCGGCGGCATTTAGAAAAGCCGGGGCCAACACCGATGTTATGGTGCTTAGGAACGCAACGTCTCAGGAATTGATGGAATCGATCGAGGAAATGGCGAAACGGATCGCCAATGCACAGATCATCATGTTCCCAGGCGGATTCAGTGCAGGGGACGAGCCGGAAGGATCCGGGAAATTTATTGCGACCCTGTTCCGCAATCCAAAATTAAGCGAAGCATTGGAAACCTTGCTGTATCAAAGAGATGGATTGGCGTTGGGGATCTGCAACGGATTCCAGGCACTGATTAAATTAGGACTCCTTCCGTATGGACACGTCCAGCCGTTAGGCGAAAACAGCCCGACCTTGACGTACAATACGATCGGACGGCATTTGTCGCGCATGGTAGATACTAAAGTCATCTCTGTAAAATCGCCGTGGTTTGCGAATATGAAAGCCGGCGATATCCATACCGTTGCCATTTCTCATGGCGAAGGCCGGTTCATTGCATCGCCGGAACAGGTAAAAGAATTGGCGGCAAACGGACAAATCGCTACGCAGTATGTCGATTTTTCCGGACAGGCGACAAACGACAGCACCTACAGCCCGAACCAATCGGTATATGCGATTGAAGGGATTACCAGTCCGGATGGCCGCGTATTGGGCAAAATGGCTCATTCCGAACGTGTGGGATATGGCGTGGCGCTGAATATCAAAGGTGAAAAAGTACAGCCGTTATTCGCAGCCGGCGTACAATACTTTAAATAAAAGAATCTTGATAAAAGGCGGTTATTCCGCCTTTTATTATGCTGTACAAAAATTATTGCAGTGCGAAAAACTCATTTGAAAATAGAATATTATTAGTATACAATTAAATTATGAGACAATAGAAAACTAAGAAAGAAAGGACAAGATACGATGTATTGTGTAGAAGAAATCAAAAAGGATATATATTGGATTGGCGGCAATGATTTCCGTACGGAATTGTTTGAAAACATTTTTCCAATTCCTAAGGGAGTCAGCTATAACGCTTATTTTATCGATGACGAAAAAACTGCGGTGATTGACTCTGTCGATGATTCTATTCGTGATTTGTACATGGCCAATATCGAACATCTGCTGAATGGACGTCAGCTGGATTACTTGGTCATCAATCATATGGAGCCGGATCATTGCGGCGCATTGGTATGCCTGGTAGAAAAATATCCGAACGTAAAAATTGTCGGCAACGACAAGATTTTCCGTGTATTTGAACAGTTCTACAATACTCCTTGCCCGGATAACTATGTAAAAGTTGGCGAAGGCGACACGATTTGCCTCGGGAAACATACCCTCCAGTCCTTTACGGCGCCGATGGTGCATTGGCCGGAAGTTACGGTAACGTATGAACAGACGGAAAAAGTATTGTTCAGTGCAGATGCATTCGGTACGTTTGGCACGGTAAATGGCAATCTCTTTGCCGACGAAGTGGATTATGAAAACTTCTACCTCGATGAAGCGCGCCGTTACTATGTAAATATCGTAGGTAAATATGGCATGCAGGTAGTCAATGCAATCAAAAAATTGAGCGCCTTGGATATCGAATTGATCGCACCGCTCCATGGCCCGCTGTACCGCACGCCGGAAACCATCGGGATGATCATCAATCATACGCTGACCTGGGCGCAGTATGAACCGGAGAAAAAAGGCGTATTGATCGCATTTGCCTCGATCTATGGCAATACGCAGCTGGCAGCGGAAGTATTGGCTCGCAAACTTGCTCAGCGGGGAATTAAAGATATGCGCATGTACGACGTATCGAAAACCCATCCGTCTTACCTTACGGCAGAAGCATGGAAATACAGCCATTTGGTATTGGCCGCGCCGACATATAATATGAGCTTGTTCCTGCCAATGGAAAACTATCTCCATGACTTGAAATCCTTGGCATTCCAGAATCGCAAGATTGCGGTTATGTCGAATCACAGCTGGGCTTCCATGGCCAAAAAAGCAATGGTAGACTATGTTGCAGGCTATAAAAACTGTGAACTGATCGGAGAAGCGCTGGACTTCAAATCGGCAGTAAAACCAAGCGATGAAGAAATGCTGAATCAGCTGGCAGATGCGATTGCAGCAAGCGTAAACGAAGCATAATTGCCATTTGTGGTATATATACACTATTTAAAATAAAAATAGTTCCCCCATTAGTTAAACAACAGGATTGTTGTCTGACTAATGGGGGATTTTTTTGCAAAAAGATAAAGGCGTAATTCGTATGTATGTATCGGAACATGGAGGAGCTGACAGAGTGGCGGATTGATAGGGAGTTTAGCCTCTGTGTGGATAGCAGCTTGGAATAAATCTGGGCAGAAGGATATGAGGGAAGAGCGGCGATTAGACGTTGGGAGAGCAAAAAAGTGAGTTAAGCAATTGTGATTTGCTGTAATCATATGATTCCCTTGGCAAGAAGCTTTTCACTTTCAGAATCTTGTTGGAAAATTTTTATACAGGAAAAAGTAGTGTGAAAAGGACAGAGAAAGGAGAACGCTGTGAAGGCAGCGTTTTTTATTTGTGCTGGGGTGAGGAGGAAAGCGTGGAATGGGTTTGGCGTTTCTAAAAAATACGGACGTAGGAAAGTAGGGGAAGAGAAATGAAAAAAGTTTGTGAAAAATAGCGGTATACGACAAATGTAAAGTAAAGAAAAAAGAGAGAATGCAGCATTGAAAGAGCCGCTGACGAAGCAGGAAAAAAGCGGAAGAAAGAAATATAAAGAGAAAATACAGCTGATTTCAGTGGCGGTAATGCTAAAAAATAGAGATGCAGAAAAAAATAATTAGGATAAGATGGAAAATAAGATGAGAGAGGAAGAAGCCAGTGTTTATCTGTGTTGAAAGAAAACTCTGCGATTCCCCAGGTAAGCTGTGAGCGTAAGGATTAGCAAGCAAGAATGTATGTATTGTGTATGTTATCTCCACAATACAGGCATGAAAATATCCTGCATAAGGGGTGCGAGTATCGCGCAGAGAGGGAGAAAATAGTCCAAGAGGCACCTGGCGAAGGGGAGGCGCTCATACAGAAAAATGTAGTATGAAAATAATGGAAAATAAGGACGCTGTGAATGCAGCGTTTTTTTATTTGCGCAAATGGGAGAGGAAAGATTAGGAGTGGTTTGGTATTTCTAAAAAGGCGGCTGTAGGAGATAGAATACATCGTTGAACGGGCTGAGCGGGCGCAGGAAAAACCGAAGAATAGAAATAGAAAAAGAAAATACAGCCGGTTCCAGTGTGGTGGTATCAATCGCAGATACAAAGAAAAATACTGAGGATAGAATGGCAGCTGGGCAGAGAAATCCAGAGTGAGCTATGATCCGAAAGGGAAGAACGATTCACGTTTTTCGTGTAAGCTGCGGGCACAAAAGTCATCAAAAAGCGTGTATTTTTTGTGTATGTATTACGATCATAATGCCTGTATGAAAACTATCTTGCGTGGGAGCGTTATATTGCACACATGAAGGAGTCCGTCTGAAAGATACACGAGAGAAGGTGAAACGGCCATATAGGTGTGTTTATACAGGATTCAGAAAGAAAAACGGAGCAGGTAAAAAAATCGGAAAATAGAGATACAAAAAGAAAATATAGTCGGTTCCAGCGGTGGTGCTAGCAAACGCAGCTACACAGGAAAAATAATGAGGATAGGATGGCAGCTATGCAGATAAAATCAGGTTTGATCGCTTATTCAGGAGGAAAGAAAATCAACCAATCCAGTGCAAGCTGTGAGCGCAATAATTATCAAGAAAAGAATGTATGATTTATGTATTTTTCTTCTACTAAAATAAATATATAAAATTATCTTGTCGGGGGGGAACTTTGTGCTATCATAGCGCATATATGAACCCATCCGCCTGGAGGGCACACGAAAGAAGGCGAAGCGTTCATACAGGAAAGTGGAGGTTAAGAAAGGGGAAAGGAAAGATGAGGAAAAAGATGAAAAAAAGGTTCGCCGCGTTATTGTGTGCAACGGCTGTGTGTTGTTGGGGCGTAAGTTTTGCGCAAGGGACAGAGAATCAGGCGGATACACGCACAGAAGAAGCGCTGCTGGAAATAAATACTATGTTAGGGACAGCGTCGTTATCTTCCGCAGATAGCGGAATAACAGCAGTCAATGGCGGGATCTCTACGTTTGCTATTACAGAAGGATCTGCAACAGGGAGCAACGCCATTGCGATAGGGACTTTGAGTAAGGCCGAAGGAAATAGGGGGTTAGCTTTGGGCTATAATGCTCAAGTTTATGCAGATGCGGAAGGAAATCCTGATGGTTTAGTAACTGGGGCGGTTAATGGTGGGGTTGCTATTGGTGGGTACAGTACAGTAACTGCAGAAGCTGGTACAGGACTTGGCGATAGATCTACAGTAAAAGGTAAGTATTCTGTTGCTATTGGATATGATTCTTTAGCAACAGAAGCCAATACGGTATCATTTGGTAATCCAGACTCAGGTAGGCGTGGGCCAAAAACGAGACGGTTGGTGAATGTCACGGATGGTGTGAACGATACGGATGCGGCAACGGTAGGTCAGTTAAATAAAAAAGCCGATCAAACGGCTTTAGATACGACAAATAGCAATGTATCCGCCTTGACAACGAAGACCGCGGGATTAAGCCGTTCGGGATCTACTTCTACGTTGGAAAGCGTTACCTTCAATGCAGGCGCGGTTGGCGGTGTAACGACCTTGACCGCCAGCGATGCGGTAACAGCCGGCAGCTTTAGTACCTCAGGTACAGTAACAGCAGGTTCGGTAAAAGTGGGAACTGTCGATATCGCCAGCGATAAAATCACCGGTTTGAGCGAGGCTGACTTAACTAATTCTTCGACCGAGGCAGTCACAGGCAAACAGCTCTATGCAACCAATGAAAAAATCACAAACATCAGCTACAGCGCCGGAACCGGCACGACCGTAGACGGCGTTGCCTTTAAGGAAGGCGCGGTAAACGGCGTAACGACCTTGAAAGCTACCGGTGATATTACCGCCGCCAGCTTCAACGGCATAACGCTGGAGAAGAAGGGGTCTTCCGGTGTAGACATCGTGGTCGGGGGCATCAACCTGACGCAAATGGCGGAAAAAGTGGGCGTTGGAACCAGCGGTGAGGGAGAAAGCCTTACCAGCCGGGTAGGTGCGCTGGAAAATAAAACTGCCGGCATTGCCAATACGAAAGCCAGTGAGAAATACAATCTGACTTATGAAACTGCCGATGGCGAGACGAAAAACTATACGTCTATCAAACAGGCAATTACCGGAAATGAGACGATCACCCAAGGCTACACGCAGGGGCAGATTATTGACGTAGAAGCAGAACGGGCCAAACTCATGGAACAATACTACAAGTATGAGGATGAAGGTGAGTTTAGCAAGGCGAATGATGTGTTGAAAATCGTAGAAAAACTGAACGACAGCGCTTATATCGAGACCGCACAGGGCGCAATCGAAACGTCGAAAACTACCATTGGTTCCGGTGTGCCAGGCGAACCGGCAGGCATTGAAGTAACGACCAAAACGACGGAAGTATATGATGCCGAGTCGGGCGCAACCAAGAAAGTAACAGAAAACTTCATCACCATGAACGGCGCGGTGAACGGCGTAACCATTGGCACGACAGACCGGACGATCGGCGGTCAAATCCAGTATGGGGAAGACGGATCGGCGCTCAAAGACGTAGTCTTTAACGAGGTGAACCTCAATGAAATCCAGCGCAATACGGCAGGAATCACCAATACCACGACGAACATCGCTGAAAATCTGATCAACAGTGCCGGCGAAACGATTACGAATGTACAGCAAGTCAATGTGGACGGCATTGAAGGCTATACAAAAGGTCAGTACATCGACATGGAAGCCGAAAAAGCAAAACTCATGGACGCCTTCCAGAAAGGCGATGTCACTGCATTGGATACACTGAAGAAACTGACAGAAAACGGCGCAGTATCGACAGTACAGGGCAATACGACGACCGTAACAACCGGTATTGGTTCCGGTGCAGCCGGCCAGCCGAACGGGATTGAAGTAACGACCATGACGAAAGACGTGTGGAATGGCTCTGCGGTAACCCAGCAAACGACAAACAAGATCACCATGAATGGCGATGTGGACGTAAAAGGCACGCTTTCAGCGGAAAAAATTATGGTAAACGGCAGTGAGCTCGACCTGGGCAACTTGGCAAGCTCCATTGAAACGACCGATACGGGCATCCTGCTGGGCAGCGGTACGGTAACCATTACGAACGCCGCCAACGGTGCAAAAGGCGGTGTAGCGATTAAAGGCGATCTTTCTGTAGACGGCACGATCAACGGCTTACATCTCGGATATGCCGGCGGAATAACCCGGACAGACGGAGATATCGTCATTGAAAATATTGACCTGACCGATATGAAAGACAAAGTAGACTCCTTGTGGAAAAATGGCGGCGCATCCGATGAAGGCGGCAGCAGCGATGGCGGTACGGCGGTCGTAACCGACGGTGTAGCCAAAACAGCGACAGAAACAGACAGCGCCGGCAACGTAACCACGACTACCGTAGAAACGAAAGCCGACGGCCTCCATGTAAAAACGGAAGTGACCGATAAAGAAGGCAAGGTAACCTCGACGAGCAGCAAAAATATCAGTCAGAGCATCGACGACCTGCAGGCGAGCATGAACGACGTAACCAGCCAGATGAATGATCTGGACAGAAAAGTGGGCGAACTCGATGACCGTATCAGCGATGTCGGCGCCATGGCAGCGGCGATGTCCAGCTTGAAAACGTTAGGTTACGATCCGGATGCACCGACAGAAATCTCTGCAGGCATCGGTTCCTATGATCACAGCACCGCCTATGCGTTGGGTATCTTCCACTATGCCAACCGGGATCTCATGTTCAACTTACAGTATGCCAGCGCAGGCAACAGTGAAAACATGGTATCCGGCGGCGTAACGGTACGATTGGGCAGAAGCGGAAAAAAGTCTGAAGCGGTGCAGCAGGCAAGTAAACCGGTAACGATCATTACGGAAGCAGAAAAGCCGGCAATCGAAGCGCGGTACAGCGGAAAGACTAACGACTTCTTGGCAAGCGCAGCACAAGGCGATTATGCGAAAGCAGAAACCCTGATGGCGCCGGTCATGAAACAAAAACTGACAAAAGAGGTATTCGAAAAACTTCAGACCGTGATGACGGAACAATTCGGCACACTGAATGGGCTGACCCTGACGGAAGCGAGAGAAACAGACCAGGGGATTGAAGTAGAATACCGGGCAGACTTTGAAAAACAAGATGCCCAGCTCATCGTTGGCTACGAACGCAAAGCGGGCGATCCGAAAATCATCAGCTTTATCTTAGATCCAATAGAAACAGTAAAATAAAGAGGATTGAGAAAGAACCATTCTAATAAAAACTAAATACAAGAAAAAAGAGATAACCGGAAAGGCATCTCCCAGCCTTCCGGAAAGCTCGAACCTCACCCAATAAAAGAATACAGAGAAGAAGGGAAGAGAGGCGGTTCGCCGTTCCCTTCCTCTTCCTGTATTACCCTACCGCTGACAGGCGGTATTTTTTATAAGGAAAGAATAGAAGAGAGAAGAAAGCAAGGAGAGGAGAAGAACGGGATGAAACGATTAGTAGTATCAATGACAGAACGATTGGCAAGAGGAGAAATCATAGACGAGAAACGGATCGAAGGATTGAAGAGAAAACCGAAGGGATGCATAGGAGAAAACTGGAAAGAACAACTAAGAGAACAGAACCGGCAAAATATCTGCGAAGAACTGAAACGGCGGGGGCATGAAGACGTATTTTATATTCGCCGCTGGAATGAGGAGACGAAAGACTATTTTGGTTTTGTCCGGATTGATTGGATCGAGATGGTGGTAGGAGAAGAGGGAAAAGACCAGACGGCGATTTGGGATATCGGTCAAATTGAAAAAGTATTGGAATATAACCGAAAGCGAAGAACGGGATTGCTATTGTGAAACCAGTATTCAAAAATTCCTGGAAGAAACCGAAAGGGGAGTCGGCGTGAAGGGGAAATGGATTGGTCTGTGCTTGGCAGTGTTTCTGTTGGGGCTGATCTGTGTACAGGCATCGGGAAGAATCGAAATTAGTGGAGAGCGGGTAGAAGTCGGTTCATCGGAAGAGATACTGACTGTGCCGGACTATGACCAAAAACCAGGAACAGAATGCAAAGAGCCGCCAAGAACGCCGGCAGTACAAAAAGT
>UREG01000016.1 GCA_900546795.1 uncultured Veillonellaceae bacterium
ACCATGGCAGGCCTCGCAGCGGCCGCCCTTTACATTAAAGCTGAAGCGGCCTGGTTTATAGCCCCGAACCTTGGCTTCATTCGTCGTTGCAAAAAGGGCTCGGATGAGATCAAAGGTTCCCGTATAGGTCGCCGGATTGGAACGAGGCGTCCTGCCGATCGGAGACTGATCAATATCGATGATCTTGTCTATAAATTCAGCGCCGCGAATCGCTTTATGCGCGCCCGCTTTATGATAGGCTTTATACACCTGATTGGCCAAGCCTTTATACAGCACTTCGTTGACCAGCGTCGATTTGCCGGAACCGGACACGCCGGTCACTACGGTCAGGGTGCCCAGAGGAATGCGGACGTCAATATTTTTTAGATTATTTTCTTTAGCGCCTATAATCTCAATGAAATTGCCATTTCCTTTGCGCCGTTCTTTTGGCAGGGGAATAAATTTCTTTCCGCTTAAATACTGACCGGTCATCGAGTCTTCTGCGGCCATAATATCCTGAGCCGTTCCTTCGGCGATCACCTGCCCGCCCCGTTCGCCTGCGCCCGGCCCAATATCAATAATATGGTCGGCAGCAAACATGGTATCTTCGTCATGTTCCACTACAATAAGCGTATTGCCAAGATCCCGCAGATGTTCCAGCGTAGCCAGCAGCCTATTATTATCCCGCTGATGAAGTCCGATAGAAGGTTCGTCCAAAATATACAGCACCCCTACCAGCCCCGAGCCGATCTGCGTAGCCAGCCGTATGCGCTGCGCTTCGCCGCCGGACAGCGTTCCGGCTGCCCGAGACAGTGTCAGATAATCCAGCCCGACATCGTTTAAAAATCCCAGCCGCGCACTGATTTCTTTGATAATCTGTTCTGCGATCATCGCCTCTTTCGGCGGCAGAGTAAGGTTCTGCATATACTCCAGACATTCTCCGATCGTCAAATCCGTCAGCTCTTTTATATTCTTTTCCCCGATTCGAATTGCCAGCACTTCCGGCCGCAGCCGAGTTCCATGGCAGACTGCACAGTCTTTTGCGGTCATAAATTTCTCAAATTCTTCCCGCATCATATCGCTGGACGCTTCCGCATACCGCCGCCGTATCATGGGCAAGATCCCTTCAAACGGCATGCAGTACTGCTTCACTTCACCTTTCATATTTTCATACGAAAAGATATATTCTTCTTCTCCGCTGCCATGCAGCACTTTTTCCTGCAGCGCTTCCGGCAGCTGTGAAAACGAATCACTCAGCTTATATTGATAGTGGGAAAGCATGCCTCCCAGCTGGCGCATATACCAGGAATCCGGGTTGGTGCTAAGCGCGCGCACCGCGCCATCGGCAAACGGTATCGTCCGATCCGGCATGACCAGATCCAAATCGATCTCCATCGTGCTTCCCAACCCGGTGCATGCAGGACATGCGCCGTACGGACTGTTGAACGAAAACATGCGCGGCTCTATTTCCGGTATGCTGATATGACAGTCCGGGCACGCAAAATACTGGCTGAACGTCAATACTTCGTCCGCCCCCATATGCAGGATATGAACGATGCCGTCGCCCAGCCGCGCCGCAGTTTCCAAAGAGTCCGCCAAGCGGCTTTCCAGTCCTTCTTTAATAACCAGCCGGTCCACCACAACATCGATCGTATGTTTTTTATTCTTTTCCAGATTGATTTCATCGGTGAGCAAATAGATTTCACCGTCGATGCGGACGCGGACAAACCCGTCTTTATGCAGTTTTTCCAGAACTTTTTTATGTTCCCCTTTCCGTCCGTCCACAACAGGGCCCATGACCATGATTTTCTCGCCGCTTCCCAATCCCATCACCGAATCGGTCATCTGCTCGATCGTCTGCTGCCGGATCGGCTTGCCGCATTTGGGACAGTATACACTTCCGGCCCGTGCATAAAGCAGGCGCAGATAATCATAGATTTCCGTTACCGTTCCCACTGTGGACCGCGGGTTTCGGCTCGTGGTTTTCTGATCGATAGAAATAGCCGGCGACAGCCCTTCGATATAATCTACGTCCGGTTTATCCATCTGCCCTAAAAACTGCCGCGCATATGCCGACAGCGATTCGACATACCGCCGCTGCCCTTCTGCATAGATCGTATCAAATGCCAGGGAAGATTTTCCCGAGCCGCTGAGCCCGGTCAATACCACCAGCTTATCTCGGGGAATCACAACGTCGATATTTTTCAGATTATGCTGTCTGGCTCCTTTAATAATGATTTGCTGTTCTTTCATTCGTACTCCTTAATAATGCTCGCCGTTTTCGTAATAATCCGGCTTGCCGATAAATGTAAAGAAAATCTCGATCTGTTCATAGCCAAATTCTCGGATCGCCTGCGTCATCGCAGCTGCCATGCGGTCCTTCACATCCTGCCCCCGGTCAAACATCTTCACTTCCACCAGCGGATACAAGGAAATATCTTCCCCATTTTGTATAAACTGCGCAGGAATATATTCATAGGTAAAATAAGACTCCGGCGTTCCGTCGATCTGTGCCAGTCCAGCGGTCAGCGTCCGGCTCATTTCTTTTATTTCTTCTTTTTTCATTCCTTTAACAATAATCTGCGGCATAGTATGCCCTCCTTTTATTCTTATGTATGGCGTGTTATCGTTTTGTTTTCTTTGCTTCCCCATCAGCCCAGCGCTGACGAAGTTCTCCCAGCCGGTCCCGCAGCACGGCGGCCCGTTCAAATTCAAGCTGCTTTGCCGCTTCCCGCATTTCTTTTTCCGTTGCGGTAATCAGCGCATGCAGCGTTTCCCGATCCATCGCAGCCGGCTCGGCCTGTCTTTCGGCAGCCTCGGCACGCGGTTCCTTTTTTTCCTGCGCCGGTGCGGCTGCAGATTTTTTCTTCCGCTCTTTTTTGCCGTATGCTTTATTTTCTTCCGCCGCTTCGTCCATTTTGGTGAGCTCGATCAAATCGGTCACTTTCTTTTCAATGGATTTAGGCACAATGTGATGTTCTTTATTGTATGATTCCTGAATATGGCGGCGCCGTTCCGTCTCTTCGATTGCCCGTTCCATCGATCCGGTTATCCGGTCTGCATACATGATAACTTTCCCATTCACATTCCGCGCCGCCCGGCCTATCGTCTGAATCAGCGAACGGTCGGAACGAAGGAACCCTTCTTTATCGGCGTCCAGGATCGCTACCAGCGATACTTCCGGCATATCCAGCCCTTCCCGCAGCAAATTGATCCCTACCAGTACGTCAAATACTCCGGCCCGCAGGTCGCGAATGATGTCCGCACGTTCAATCGTAGCGATATCGGAATGGAGATACCGCACGCGGATGCCGATTTCCCGCAGAAAATCCGTTAAGTCTTCCGCCATTTTTTTCGTCAGCGTCGTGACCAGCACCCGTTCCTCTTTTTCGATACGCAGCCGGATCTCGCCGAGCAGATCGTCCATCTGCCCTTTGATCGGCCGCACTTCGATTTCAGGATCCAACAGCCCCGTCGGCCGAATGATTTGTTCCGCCATATTCGTCTGCGCTTCCATTTCATAATCGCCCGGCGTCGCGCTCACATACACGATCTGGTTGATCCGTTCTACAAATTCTTCGAATTTAAGCGGCCGGTTGTCCAAAGCCGACGGCAGCCGGAATCCATATTCTATCAAGGCTTCTTTCCGCGACCGGTCTCCGGCATACATGGCACGCAGCTGCGGCAGGGTAACATGCGATTCATCGATAAGAATCATAAAGTCTTCCGGGAAATAATCGATCAGCGTATACGGCGCTTCGCCTGCGCTGCGGCCGGATAAATGGCGGGAATAGTTCTCGATGCCGGAACAATATCCCATTTCCTGCATCATTTCTATATCATACCGAGTCCGCTGTTCCAATCGCTGCGCTTCGAGCAGCCGGCCTTCACTTTTCAGGAACCGCAGCCGTTCTTCCAGCTCCCGTTCAATTCGCTCCACTGCCAGCGCCAGCTTTTCTTCTGTCGTAACATAATGGCTCGCCGGATAGACGGCAATGTGTTTTCTTTCTGCAACGACCTCGCCGGTGATCGTGTCGATTTCCGTCAGCCGATCGATTTCATCGCCAAAAAGCTCTACCCGAATGATTTTATTGGTAAACGCTGCCGGAAAAATCTCTATCGTATCGCCCTGCACCCGGAACGTTCCCCGCACCAGATTCATATCGTTTCGTGTATATTGGATATCTACCAGCTTACGCACGATTTCATCCCGCTCTTTGGTCTGTCCCATCCGCAGCGACAGCACCAGTTCGCTGTAATCTTCCGGATCGCCCAACCCATAGATGCAGGAAACCGAAGCGACAATGATCACATCCCGCCGCTCAAACAGACTCATCGTCGCAGAGTGGCGCAGTTTATCTATTTCGTCATTGATCGCCGCGTCTTTTTCTATATAGGTATCCGTCTGCGCAATATAGGCCTCCGGCTGATAGTAATCATAATAACTCACAAAATATTCTACTGCATTATTAGGAAAAAACTGTTTGAATTCACTGGTCAGCTGTGCCGCCAACGTTTTATTATGCGCAATGATAAGCGTCGGTTTCTGGACCGCTTCAATCAGCTTCGCCATCGTATAGGTCTTTCCCGTTCCCGTAGCGCCTAACAATACCTGCGCCCAGTGTCCGTCCTGAATGCCTTTTGCCAGCGATGCAATAGCCTTAGGCTGGTCCCCCATCGGCTCATACGGCGCTTCTACCCGAAACGGCGTCGACGCATCATAATACTTTTTGTCAATATGAGAAGAGATCCCCATGGCAAGCCTCCTTTCTTGTCTGTCAAAGCATGATTATTATATCATACCTTTTCGCAGGTATATAGAGATATATTCATCAGAAAACGCCTCCCGGCAAGCCGGGAGACGCGTTTTTAGCGGTTATGAAATTTTATCGCTGACTGCAGAAAGGGGAAACGAGGCAGCTTCGGTGCTGTGTGCGGTCTTTTCCGGTTTCGCTTCCGTTCCGGCAGCAATCCGCTCTTTCGCCACGGCGATCATCAATTTGATCCGATTCAGCTGATTCACTTCGCTGATTCCGGCGTCACAGTCCATCGCCATGATATTGGCATTCTCATGAGCCCGCATCAATTCCCGTATCATGCCTTTCCCGGTAATATGATTCGGCAAACAGCCGAACGGCTGCAGGCAAATAATATTTTCCACGCCATCTTGAAGCAGCTTTTCCATTTCGCCGGTCAGGAACCAGCCTTCCCCCGCCATATTTCCCAAAGAAGCGTGCGGCTTTGTCAGCGCGGCCATTTCTTGTATACTGCGCGGCGGCGTAAATCGCCGGCTCTTTCGGAACGCACTGCACATAGGCCGGCGCAGCCATTCCAATCCTTGTATAAATATTTCAGCTTTTACTTTATCAAACCAGCTCCCATCGAGCAGCTCATAGTGAACGATAGGATCGTAAGCCAGATACAAAATAAAATCGGTCAAGTCCGGCATCACCACTTCCGCGCCTCCTTCTGCCAGCACTTCTTCCAGACGGTTATTTGCCGTAGGATGATATTTTACCAGTATCTCGCCTACAATGCCGACTTTCGGCTTGCGCAGCCCGGCTTGGAGCGGAAGTTCATCAAATTCTTTTACAGCCTGCCGGATCGTGCGGCAGAACGTCCGATAACTGCCATGGGCAATCTCTTCCATAAAAATAGTCCGCCACTTTTCATATAAATGATTCGCAGCTCCCGCTTCCTGTTCGTATGGCCGCACCCGATGGATCATCTTTGTCAGCACATCGGCATATATAATCGATTTTGCTATATCGAGCCATGCGCCGGCCGGCAGCTTAAATCCGTCCGTCTCTTTTCCCACGCACGCAAATACCGGCACCTGACCATACCCGGCATATTCCAGCGCTTTTCTGGTCAGGTTCAGATAATTCGTCGCCCGGCAGGCGCCGCATGTCTGAAACAGCATGACAGACGTATGCTGCACGTCATACTGCCCGGATTGCAGGGCTTTGAGCAGCTGCCCTATCACCAAAATAGCAGGATAGCACATATCGTTATGTACATACCGCAAGCCTAAATCGATATCTTCCTGATCCGGCAGCGGCGGAATCACCAGATCCATTCCCGATTTCCGGCATGCACATTGAATAAATTCAAAATGTCTCGGCGACATCTGCGGCGCTAAAATGGTATGCTGCGTCTGATGCTGCCGTTTAAAATGCGCCCGCGGTCTCTCCGCTCGCTCTTCCCGGCCCTGTGAAATCCCATATCTCCAGGCAGCCAGCAGCGACCGAATCCGTATTCTGGCCGCCCCCAAGTTGCTGACTTCATCCAGTTTTATCAGCGTATACATATCGCCGTGCCGTTCCAATATCTCCCGCACCTGCCCCGAGGTAATCGCATCTAAGCCGCAGCCGAAGGAACTCAGCTGCACCAGCTTCATGTCCGGCTGCCGCGCGGCATAATTAGCCGCATGATAGAGCCGGGCATGGTAACTCCATTGATTTACAATGGACAGCTCCTCTTCCGGGCAAGCCAACGAATACAACGCGTCTTCCGACACAACCGCCGCACCGTATTCCCGTATCATTTCAGGAATGCCGTGATTGATTTCCGGATCTATATGATAAGGTCTGCCGGCCAGCACGATGACAGGCAGCTTCTCTTTTGCCGCCGTTTCGAGTATATGTGCGCCGTATTCCCGCACATCCTGCTTATATTTCCGAATTGCTTCATAACCGGCATCGACAGCCCGGCGGCACGCAGCGCGCCCGATGACCAGCGGTTCCAGTTCCTCTGCCAGCCGCCGTACAAGAGCTTTGCGGTCCTTCATCGGCAGAAACGGCTGGATAAAGGGAATCTGTTTCTGCCGCAGAATATCCATATTCGCCCGTATATTTTCTGCATACGAAGCCACGATCGGACAGTTGTAATGATTGTCCAGCCCGCGCCCATCTTCTTCCAGGGTATAAGGAAGGCACGGATAAAAAATCAGATCGATATCCTTTTCCGCCAAATCTGCAATATGTCCATGCACCAGCTTGCCCGGATAACAGAGGGAGTCCGAAGCAATCGTAGACATGCCTTTTGCATACAAGGCCGCCGCAGAATGGCCGGAAAGGACGGTTTCATATCCCAGAGATGCAAAAAAAGCGTTCCAGAAGGGAAAGTCTTCATACATATTAAGGACGCGGGGAATTCCGACCCGCCCTTTTACCGGTTCGGCAGGCCGTATGGGCGCAAATACCCGCTGATATTTATAGGCATATAGATTCAGTTCTTTTTGTTTCCCTGCGTTTTGCCGGCCAATACCGCGTTCACAACGATTTCCCGTCGCATATCGGCTGCCGTCCGGGAAGATCTGCGCCGTGATCAGGCAGGCATTCCCGCAGCCTCGGCATCGATAGGTTTTTCTCTCTGCGAAAAATGTCCGCAGCTCGTCTTTTGTCAGGATAGCGGACTTCGTTTGCCCCCGCTCTTTTCCCAGCAGCGCCATGCCGTAGGCGCCCATGAGCCCGGCAATATCCGGCCGGATCACTTCTTTTTGCAGCAGCAGCTCCATCGCTCTAAGCACCGCGTCATTATAAAAAGTACCGCCCTGAACAACGATATGTCCGCCCAATTCCGCCGTGTCTTTGACCTGCATTACTTTAAACAGCGCGTTTTTGATGACCGATATCGCAATGCCTGCCGAGATATCGCTCACGGAAGCCCCTTCTTTCTGCGCCTGCTTTACCCGGGAGTTCATAAACACCGTACACCGGGTGCCCAAGTCTACCGGCGACTGAGAAAGCAGCCCTTTTTCGGCAAAAGCCCCCACGTCCATATGCAGTCCCTGGGCAAAGTTTTGAATAAACGATCCGCAGCCGGCAGAACACGCTTCATTTAAAATAACCTGTCCAATATGTCCGTTGCGGACATAAAAGCATTTCATATCCTGACCGCCAATATCCAGCACACAAGATACTTCCGGACAAAATTCCCGCGCCGCCCGCAAATGAGCAAACGTTTCCACTTCGCCAAAATCGGCTCGAACCGCGGCTTTTACTAAGTGTTCCCCATAGCCCGTCGTCCCGGCCGACGCAATATATGCCCCTTGAGGCATCGCATCATATAACGCGCGCAGTCCTTCCAGCACCGTTTCCAAAGGAACGCCGTGATTGCTGCTGTAGGAGGAATACAAAATTTCGCCATCTTGCCCGACTGCCGCCAGCTTCGTTGTCGTCGAACCTGCGTCGATCCCAAGATATATCGGTCCTTCATAGTCTGCCAGACTTCCTTTTCTTACCTGGCTGCGGCTGTGCCGCTTTTTAAACGATTCATATTCTTTCTGATTGGCAAACAGGGTAAATGCCGCCGGCTTCTTTGTCTGCCGGCTTGCAGCGTATCCGTCCAGACGCTCCGCCAAATCTTTATAGAACATCCTTTCATCCGAAGCGCTGATTGCCGCTCCCATAGCAACAAAATAGCAGCCGTCTTTTTCCTGCACTTGGTGTTCCGGCGCAATATGCAGCGTCTCGATAAACCGCTTCTTCAGCTCCGGCAAAAAATGAAGCGGGCCGCCTAAAAAGGCGATATTCCCCTCTACCGGCCGCCCCTGCGCCAAGTTGCCGATCGTCTGATTCACGACTGCCTGAAAAATAGACAGGGCTATATCCTCATTGGAGACACCGTCGTTCAGCAGGGCCTGCACATCGGTTTTCGCAAACACACCGCAGCGGGAAGCGATCGTATATATCTGCCGCCCTTTTGCCGCCAGCGCATTCAGCCCTGCCGCGTCCGTATTGAGCAGCGCCGCCATATGATCGATAAACGAACCGGTACCGCCGGCACAAACGCCGTTCATTCGCTGTTCCGGCGCCATTCCATAATAAGTGATCTTAGCGTCTTCGCCGCCAAGCTCGATCGCTGCATCGGTCTGCGGTATCCAGTATTTAACTGCGTTGGCACAAGCAATCACCTCCTGGACAAACGGCAATCCCAAAGCCTCTGCCGCACCCATGCCGGCAGATCCGGTCACAGCACAGACAAACGGCCGATCCTCCAAAACCGCTTCCATCTCCCGAATATTTTTCTGCATAGCCGCATATATTTCCGACAAATGCCGCATATATCTTTTACAGATGATCCGATCCTTCTCGTCTAAGACAACAAACTTTATCGTTGTCGAACCGATATCAATCCCAAGCTTATATGATTTCTCCATACTGCTCACCCCTGCTCAATCCCATGCCGCAATTGATCCATCCTATAAATTTCCCATACTTTCTTTAGAAATTTTAGAATTTTTTTGCTTTTTACATTTTACCCCTTTTTTTATTCCTTCGCTAATAAAATTTACTCCTTTTATTCTTTTTTGCAGAAAATGTCTGCTCCCTGCGGTCACTCCGTTGCTGCACAAAAAAAGAAGCGCACAGCCACCTGCACACTTCTTTTGCTTCAACGATGAAATTCTTATTCTTTTACTTCCTCAGCTTTTTCGGCGGGAGCATCGGAAAACTCGATTGCCGGCGCCTGCTGGTCTTTCAGCTCCATATCTTCCATCAAATGGATCTGCGCGGTCAATATAGAATGTACCTTTGCACGGAATGCGCTGATTTGATTTTTTACCTGCTGGAACTCTTTTTGTGCATTTTTCAGGTTCATGCTCGCTTCTTCGATCATTTGTTTCCGCTTGCTTTCCGCTTCCTGAATGATGAGATCCGCTTCTTTGCGGGCCGTATTTTTTACGTTTTCCGCCGTTTCCTGAGCCAACATCAGCGTGCTGTTCATCGTCGACTCCATTTTTTCGTACTGGGACAATTTCTCTTTCATCTTATCCATCGTTTCTTTCATTTCACAGTATTCGCGATACACTTTTTCATAGTCATTCGCCAACTCTTCCATAAATGCATCTACATCATCTTCACTGTAGCCGCGAAACCCTTTTTTAAATTCTCGGTTATGAATATCCATTGGTGTCAACATTGCGCATTTCCTCCTCAAACATTATATGTATACAGACCAGAGGTCTGGCTGTCATCCGATTAAATATACCGTTTCAGCAATACGCCGATCCGCCCTTTGCGGGACTGTCCTGTGATCTGCGCCACTTCCATACGGCCGCGTCCCCGGAAAGAAATGATATCTCCTTTCGCAACTTCCTGCGCCGGTCCTTTTGCCGGAAGCCAGTTCACCTGCAGACGATCCCCTTTAATTGCCTCTACTGTTTTTGTCCTGGATAATCCGAACCCAGAAGACGCGATCGCGTCCAAACGCAGCGAAGCCACCGTCGTTCGTATCTCCTTTACTTTTTCTTCCCGCGGCTGCAATTCCGCCAGTTCCGCTTCTTCTACTTCTACCCGTACGATCGAAATCTTCAGCAGGTTCTGTTTCAAATACTCGAGCAGCGCCGCATCCGCCAATACCGTTGCCGTATTATCCCGAACAATGATATCGCCGAACCGATTCCGGTCGATGCCCAACCCAATAAGTGAACCTAATATATCCCGATGCCCGATCATACGGTACCGATCGTCCCAAGTTATTTTGCAGGCCCGTATGCCAAAGTCCACCGTTCCTGCATAATCCGGATTTACAAAAGCCGCCCGTATCCGTTCCGCGCCTTCATATCCGCCGCTGCTCTGCAGTTCCAGATTCTTCTCCTGTGCTTGAATCGTTTCTGCAATCTGCATGCCCAGCGGAGAAAGAAACTCGCTCACCCGATACGGCTTTCCCCGCAGCACACTGTCCGCCAAATCGATCAGCCGGGCCGCCAGCTCTCCATTATCCGTGCCTTGATAGTATCGTATGATCTTTTCTCTGTCTTTCATGCACTATTTCCCCATTTCGCGCGTCCGCTCCATCGCTGCGCAGACGCCGTCTATCAATGCCGCCCGCAGACCGCTTTGTTCCATTTTATGGAGCGCCGCAATCGTCGTACCGCCGGGACTCGTTACCTGATCCCGAAGTACGGCCGGATGCTGCTTCGTTTCCAATACCATTTTTGCCGCGCCAAACAACGTCTGCGCCGCCGCTTCAATCGCCGCTTTTCTAGGCAGCCCAATCCGTACTCCCGCATCAGAGAGCGCGTCAATAATCACAAATGCATAAGCCGGCCCGCAGCCTGCCAGCGCACCCATTTCGTCCAGCATCGCTTCCGTACCGACCAGCGTTTTTCCGATCGCATCAAATAAAGACCGGACATACTCGATTTGTTCGTCTTTCGCCAGTCTGTTCGGGGCAATCGCTGTCATGCCTTCTCCAACAAATACCGGTGTGTTCGGCATAACCCGAATCACCGACCTATCCGCCAGCACCGCTTCAATCGCAGCCAAAGAGATCCCGGCGGCAATCGAAATCACCAGGATATCCTGACGCAGACCCTTTAATTCCTGCAAAACAGACGGAATCACCGCCGGCTTCACTGCCAGTACAACGGTTCCGACTTCTTCGGGAATATTTTCCAGCGAAGCAAGGGCACGAATCCCATAGGTATCCGTCATATATTGCACCCGTCCTGCCGTATGCCCTTTAAGCAGGATCTGTTCTTTTTTCAAAACGCCTTTCGTCAAACAGCCGCTGATGATTGCTTCCGCCATCGCGCCGCCGCCAATGAACAGTATGCTGCCCATCTTTATTCACGTTCCTTCCATACCAACGGTTCTGCGGAAAATTCCGTATACCCATGAGACTCTTTATTCACCGAAACATTACTCGGCACGCACAGGAATATATCCCGGCCTACTTTTTGCATGCTGCCGTCCAGCGCATAAGTAACGCCGCTCACAAAATCCACAATCCGTTTTGCTATATCGTCATCTGCTTTTTCAAAGTTGATAACAACCGGACACCGTTTCCGCAAATTATCCGCAATGTTTTTGCATTCATCAAATGTTTCCGGCTCTACTACAATCATCTGATACGGCTTGCCGCTCTGTACCGAAGCCGGAGCAGCAGAAGCGCCCGACCGATATGCAGGCATAGCCTGGCGGGATGAATTGGGAGCAGGCACCGGAGATGTCTCCGGCTCCCAGCCGTCATCTCCTTCCTCGGGACCAAACGTCTCTATCTCATCGTCTTCTTCCCGGTTAAATAATCCAATCAGTTTATTCCATGTTTCTTTTAAAGCCATCCTGTCATATCCTCCTTAATACTGGCGCTCTCCGAATATGGCGGTGCCTACACGCACCATGGTCGCCCCTTCTTCAACTGCAATACGATAGTCATGGGTCATTCCCATAGACAGATAGGCAATCTGCCCGGCAGGAAACTGCCCTTTTATATCCTCGTACAAAGCCCGCATAATCCTAAATATCGGCCGTACCTGTTCTGCATCCTCATAATTCGGAGCAATGCACATCAATCCACGCACCCGTACATGAGAAAGAGTTTTAGCCAGATCCAGCATTGCCGGCAGTTCGCCTACTTTCATCCCGAACTTGCTCTCTTCCTCCGCAACATTGATCTGCAGTAAAATATCCTGTATCTTTCCGTTCTTTTCCGCGCATTTATCAATTTCCCGCAAAATACGCTCAGAATCTACCGAATGAATCATATCAAACAGCTGCACCGCATACTTTGCCTTATTCTGCTGCAAATGCCCGATCAGCTGCCAAGAAACAGGCTTTCCTGTATAGTGCTCTATTTTATCTTTCGCTTCCTGCACCCGGTTTTCTCCCACTACCGTAATGCCGCAATCCGCCGCTTCCGCTGCCGCCTCTGCCGGATGATTTTTGGTTACTCCGATCAGCGTCACTTTTTCCGTCCGCCCGGATCGCTGTTTCGCGTCTTCTATTGTCCTCAAAATGGTTTGAATATTTTCTTGAATAGACATAATACTTCCTCCCATTGTTTCTATTATATAGATATTATGTCATTCTTGCTATAGTTTTTCCCTATTTTTTTTATTTTTCTACAAAATCCGTCATAATCATCGCAAAAGCAGCCATTCTCCCGGTCCGTCCGCCATCACGGCGGTATGAATAATACCTATTTTCATACGAACTATGCACACTGGTATAAATATGCTCGTCAGGAATGCCCGCACGCCGCAGCAGCCGACGATTCACCGCATATAAATCTGCATAAAACGCCCCGCCGCAGCGCTTCAGCCACCCTTCTTCGGAACCGGCCGCAGCAGCCAGCTGCTCTGCCACCGTTTCGCCTATTTCAAAATACGGAGCGGTAATCGCCGTTCCAATATACGCATACATCCGTTCAGGCGCTGCGCCATACTGCTCCTTCATCATTCGCACGCCCTTCCCGCCGATATCTGCCGCCGTTCCTTTCCAGCCGCTGTGCAGCACCGCCGCAGCTCTCACCTGGGGTTCATATAAAATAACCGGCACGCAGTCAGCTGTGCAAATCAAAAGAGGAATCCCCGGTACATTCGTCATTAATCCATCGGTTTCCGGGAAAGCTCCTTCATGAGAATTCCATCCCCTGCCGGCATTCTTCTCATTTACTGCCTGAATCCGATTCCCATGTGTCTGCTGACACGCAGTCAGCCGTTCAAAAGGAAGGCCCTGATGCCGGCACAATCTCTGCCGATTTTCCGTCACATGCGGAGGCTCATCACCGACATGATAAGCCAAATTCAAGGAGTCATACGGCGGAGCGCTCACTCCGCCCGCTCGGCCTGTAACGCCGTGAATGAGTCCCAGCTTGGTCATCACCGGGCAAGATTCTATTTGAATAGAGTTCATCGTTATTCCTCCCATGGCAATCCTTTGCAGACCGTACACCGGTTACAGCCGGAAAAACAAGGTATCGTGAAGGTACGCTGCCGGGCTGCTTCCAATTCCCGTTCCAAATATCCTTCTGCCAGCCCCATATCCAATATATCCCAAGGCTGCATGTCCCCGGGCGATGCCGGTTCATATAAATACAATTCTTCCCGAAGTCCCACTTCTTTGACCGCTTGTTTCCAGCATTTATAGCCGCCCAGCTCCCAGGCCCGATAAATCAGCCTGCCGACACGCCGGTCGCCCCGAGCCAGCACGCTCTGGATATAACTCTCCCGAACCGACTCGCTCCGCACCTCGATACGGCTGGTTTTCTTGAACGCGTCATGAATCTTTTTGAGCCGCCGTTCTCCCTCTTTTCGTTCCACCATAGGCAGCCACTGAAACGGTGTCATCGGCTTGGGTATAAATAAATTAACGCTCAGCGTAAGACGGCCGCCGCTTCCCCGCTCGTCCATATACTTGCGTATATTCTGAGTCATCTCAATGATTGCGTCAATATCAGCGTCTTCTTCCCATGGCAGTCCGATCATGATATACAGGCGCACATTTCGTATACCTGCTTCTACTGCCAAATCAATGGACCTATACATGTCCTCATCGGTAATCCCTTTATTGATGACATCGCGCATCGCCGTACTGCCCGCTTCCGGCGCCAGCGTAATCGTCTTTTGTCCGCTTTCTGCCAGCCCTTTTACAATAGCCGGCGTAATCGAATCCGCCCGCAGCGACGCACAGGAAAACGGCATCCCCTGCTCCCGAATAAAGGCCGCCAGTTCATCAATATACGGATAATCGGAAATTGCCGCGCCCATAAGCCCGATTTTTTTCCCCAGCTTTTTGCCGCGCAGCACCGCCTCTTTTACACTTTCCAAACTTCGAACCCGCGGCCGGCGGTAACAATATCCAGCCATACAAAACCGACAGTGCCGCCCGCACCCTCTGGCGATTTCCACCAGATACATCGCGCCAAACTCCGTATTCGGCGTAGCTACTACCGTCTCTCCGTGATGATGCAGCACATTCCACTGCCGCTCTATCCGTTCCGGCATGTCCGCTTCCCTCTTCATATGAGAAAACCGGCCATTTTCATATATAGGTTCATAAAACCGCGGCACATATAACCCGGGAATCTTTGCCAGCCGCCGCAGGATTTCGCTGCGATCTGCGCCCTCTTCCCGCAGAGAGATATACATATCCAAGAGGCGATGAATCACCTCTTCTCCTTCGCCAATCACAAATACATCGCCAAACTCTGCCAGCGGCTCCGGATTAAAAAACGCACACGGACCGCCGAGCACCACAATCGGCTCCTGTTCTTTTCTCTCTGCCGCCAGTACCGTAACCCTGCCCAAAGAAAGCAGTTCCGGAATATGGAAATAATCCATCTCAAAAGTAATATCGATCCCGATCATGTCAAACTCCCACAGCCCATGCTGGCTTTCTACCGACATCAGCGGCGTCTGCGTCCGATGATACTCTTTCAGCTCTTTTTTATCCGGAAGAAAAAAACGCTCCGCCATCGTATCGGGGCGCTCATTTATTTCTTTATATATTATTTGCATACCCAAATTGCTCATTCCTACTTCATAGGTATTGGGATAGCATAAGGCCACCGAAAATCGGGAGCCAAACGGATAGCGATATGCCCCCTGCTCTTCCTGCGCCTTTTGGTACAGTGTATCACGCAATGTATATTTCATGTCTTTCTCCTTCTTCATCGTAATTTACCTATCAGTCTACCGATATTATAACAAATAAAAACTATATGGGGAGATTTTTCCCTGCTCAGTTCTTTCAAATTATGGTATGATACCTAAAGATACAAAAAATAGTTTCACTATAAGAAATTTTATCATTTCTTACCAGCAAAGGAGAAGACTATGAAAGAATTAATCCAAGAATTCAAAAACGATATGGCAGAGTTCAAAGAAAAGACAGAACTCTTCTATGCCAAAGAACTTTCTGTAAAAGACTATAAAGGATTTTCCGGCGGCTATGGAAGCTATGCGCAGCGCGGCGGCAATGCCAGCATGCTCCGCCTGCGTTTTGCCTGCGGCCAGGTCTCTCAGGATCAGCTGGCATTTGTTGCGGCTATGATCCGCAAACACGAGGTCAATACCATTCATTTTACGACCTGCCAAACCATCCAAATGCATAATCTGCAAAAAGAAACCGTATATGACGTCATGGAAAAAGCCATGGATCACGGCATCATCACCCGCGGCGGCGGCGGCGATTTCCCCCGCAACGTTATGACGTCCCCGCTCACCGGCATTGCTCCGGATACCTACTTTGACGTAACTCCGGCGGCAAAAGCCGTTTCCCAGTATCTTCTCGGCCTTATCAAAACCGTACATCTCCCAAGAAAACTGAAAGTAGGGTTTACCAGCGGACCGATCAACGATGTCCACGCTACCTTCCGGGATCTCGGTTTTGCAGCCTGTCCCAACGGCACCTTTACCGTCTACAGCGCCGGTGGCTTAGGACCTAATCCAAGACTGGGCGTCAAAATCGAAGAAAATGTAGCTCCGTCTGACGTGCTTTATTATGTAAAAGCCATGGTCGATACATTCGTTGCCCACGGCGACTACCAGAACCGCAGCAAAGCAAGAAGCCGCTTCATGCCGGATGCTTTGGGCGGCAAAGAAGCTTATATCGCAGCATTCAAAGAAAAACTGGCTCATGTGCGGGCAACAGAAACCCTGGATCTCACACTGGAAGACAACATTCTTACGAAAAAAGCTGCCGCTGGATCCGTATCGCACCCCCGCATTCACGCGCAGCAGCAGGAAGGTCTGTATTATGTGACCTGGCATCCATACGGCGGTACGCCTTCTATTGCGGATTTCCTCGCAGTTGCTGATGCTGCCGCATCGATGCAGGACGTACAGCTTCGTTTAGGACCTGATGAAACGGCTTACATCATCAATTTAACCGCAGAAGAAGCCGAAAAAATGGCGGAATTAACCCAAAACAGCGCGGCAACTCTGGTGGAAGCTTCCGTATCCTGCGTTGGTAATACCATCTGCCAAATCGGTTTGCAAGACTCCCCATCGCTCCTCCATTCCATTTTAGAAGCGATTAAACCCTATCACTTTGCCGACGGTGTCCTGCCAAAACTCCATATCTCCGGCTGTCTCTCCTCCTGCGGTACGCACCAAATTGGCGAAATCGGTTTCCATGGCTCCATGAAAGTGATCAACAAAAAACCGACACCGGCATTCAACCTGTTCGTCAACGGCTCTGATATCGCCGGTCAGGAACGTTTTGGAGAAACAATCGGCACCATTGCTGCCGCTGAGATTCCGGCATTTATTACGGAACTTGGCAAAATGATTGCCGCTGCCAATACGACGTTTGCATCTTGGTATCCGGAACATACAGAAGAATTTAAAACACTGGCACAAAAATATATCTAATCCTTCATACAAAAACAGCATCAGCTGCTGCGCAGCCGATGCTGTTTTTATTTCTTCTATTCCAGATATTTCTTTAAACGCTTGTAGCCATAAGCCATTTCTTTTAAAAAGAAATGGCAAGCTTCGTCTTCTGTGTCGAAAAAAACTCATCGGTAACCACGTTGCGCGAAGCTGTATATACCCGATTTGTATCGCTCGTTATATCCAACCCTTCTAAAGAATCATCCCAACAAGTAGCGTCCGTCCCAATACTATAATGATGCGGGTTCACCCCTTCTTCTTCTAAAATCCGTTTTACGTCTTCCACCGTCATGATTTCGTCACCTCTTCCAGCAGCCCTTTTTCTATCAAATCTTTTATTCGTTCTTCAAACCGGTACTGTACGCCTCTGCCGGGCTGCCCAAACCACGGCGCAATCTCCGCCTGATACGTTTCCACACTATCCAATACCCGATACAGATGATGATTTTCTTCTTGTGTATCGGAAGTTCTGGACATGGCGCACTCTCCAATCATTGTTCCTTTCGGACTTGTATAGTAGCCGCCCCAGTCACCATACCGTGAAAGTACCGTCCTCTTTTCAGCCTAACTTCCCATTCCTCGCGAAATAGCAGTATATAAGAAAACGTCTTGCCTGATTTTCCATCAGGTGAGCCGTTTATACTCATTCTTCCAGATATTTCTTTAAACGCTTGTAGTCATAAGACAGTACCTTCAAAAAATAGCGGCAGGCTTCGTCTTCTGTGTCGAAAAAAAATTCATCGGTAACCACATCGCGCGAAACAATATACACCCGATTTTTATCTTCGGATATGTCCAATCCAACTAAAGAGTCATCCCAACAAGTAAAGTCCGTACCAATACTATAATGATGCGGGTTCACGCCTTCTTCTAAAATCCGTTTTACATCTTCAACCGTCATGATTCTGCCACCTCTAAGAATACCATACCACAATATATCATTCGCATTATCTTGCCTTACAATCCATCGTCTTTTCCTGATTCTGCAAGTGCGCCTTTACGGCAACAGGCTTATGCCGTATGCTGATCGGCCTATGTACAGCCTTTCTTTCCTGCTCAGCACGCATGTATATCTCCTCCTAAAATGACTAGGCCAGCCTTATAATAAAGATATATCGCATTTCGCTAAAATATATTTCTTTACCAACTGCCTAAACCCCTCTATTATAACGGAAAATATTGGGTTGCCCAACAAATCCCCCCTGCACAGCCGGCAACTTCATTTTTAGCCGAGCCGCAGAACCCTCTTTACCAGCCCTACCCGCCGTAAAACAAAAAAACTCTCCGTTTCAGCGGAGAGTTTTTCCATATACCTTATTCGTCGTCATCATCATCGAGCAAATAATCTTTTGCCATCCATTTTCTTGTCGTTGTAAATGTAATCGTCAGCCATTTCTGATACTGCGGAAACCCAATCGCAGAATCGATTTCATTGCGGATCCGATCCAATTCAGCTACTTTATGCACTTCATAATTCTTAGATACCAAAATGTCGATCTCAATAATCTTAGTATTGCCGTATTCTTGTACGCTGCTCACATAATCCTTAAAATCATACCGGATCATAAAATCATCCATGACCTGCTGCACATGCTCATGCAGCTCCTGCGGCGCTACCCCCAGAATCTGTTTAACAGACGGCACCAATATTTTCAGCGCCGTCGGCATCATCTGAATCGACAGCACAATCAAAATCGCCGGATCCACATACCGATCCAACCAAGCATATTCCGTATTTTCCAGCATTGCTGCCAGTGCAAAACTAACGAGCAGTCCGCCGGACAAAATACAATCTACGAACCAACTGATATTATCGAAATGAACCAAATTCGAATTCAGCTTTTTATTAATGTGTCGAACATATAAATAATATGCACCGTCTGCGACCGTAAAAAATAGGGCATATACGATTGCAAAATCAAATTGGATCGAATTGCCGCCGCTCAAAATACTTATCAAGCCGGAAAAAAATGCATAGAACACAACGAGAAGCGTAAAGCTTCCTTCTGTAAATAGTACCAGCGGCTCAAACTGCCAATATCCAAACTGGAATTTTTTGCTCGTTTCCCGGCTAGTCAGCCGTGATGTTGCAATCATCAACAATTTTATCAATACCGCTATAACAGAGAACACGCCGTCTACCAAAATCGCGTGTGAATTGCTTATCAACCCTGTCACCGTACCGCCTATCGCTACTAACGACATCATGATGGCCGATTGCTGGAGCAGACGCTGCTCCATTTTCTGCACATCTGTCATCATACAATATCTCCCCCTTTATCCTCTATTTATTATACTAGATTTTTCACAATACGGCAAAAAGAGCCTTTTACCGCTCCCCAAGGCGCCGGCAAAAGGCTCGTCTTAAAACTATTTATTGATTAGAACTTTCGCCCCGCAGGGACACCCATGCATTGGCCAGCGCTGCAAATTCTTCCAAAGATAAAGTTTCTCCCCGCCGGCTGCTGTCGATGCCGGCAGCTGCCAGCACCCGATCTGCCATCTCTTTATCCATTCCGCAGGATTTCAGCGTATTCGTCAGCATCTTGCGCCGCTGTTGGAACGCGGCTTTTACTACATGGAAAAATGCCCGTTCTTCTTTCAAAGCTACCGGAGGCTGCTGCCGCACTTTCATGCGCACTACAGCCGAAGTCACTTCAGGTGCCGGCAAAAAGGCTTTCGGCGGCACATCAAACATGATTTCTGGTTCCGTATAATACTGTACTGACACAGACAACGCCCCGTAGGCTTTGCTTCCCGGCCGCGCAGTCATCCGCTCAGCCACTTCTTTCTGCACCATTACAACCATGCACTCAATCGGCAAATGCTGTTCCAGCAACGCCATGATAATCGGCGTAGTGATATAATACGGCAAATTCGCGCATACTTTATACGATCCTTGCCCCATCAATTCCGGCAGATTGGTCTTTAATACATCGCCATGAACGATCCGTACATTATCGTATGCTTCCAACGTATGCTCCAAGACCGGAAGCAGCCGCTGATCCAGCTCTACAGACGTAACTGCGGCTCCGGACTGTGCCAGCCCCTGCGTCAATGTCCCAATCCCCGGGCCGATCTCCAGCACTCGATCGTGTTCCTGTAAATCTGCCGCCATAACGATGCGGTCTACCACATCGCGGCGCACCAAAAAGTTTTGTCCTAATTTCTTACTCATCCGCAGTCCAAAACGCTTAACGACATATCGCACTACTTCCGGACTGGCTATGATTGGTTCTATCATCTATGCTCTCCTTCATTTTCATCTAACGACAATATAGCTTCTTCCCATTCTTTACGGGTCACCCCATAATGATTGAGCCGGTAAATAAACTGCTTCGTATTACTGTATCCGATCCCAAGCGCCGCGCCTACCGCCGCCCGCCGTTCCGCAGCTTCTTTGGTTCCGGTCAAATCATGGAGAAGTATATCTGCCATCGTAAACCTCTCTTTCGGTTCAAACGACGTAGTCCGCACCTTCTGCAGCGCCGCCCGAATGGCTTCCGGACTTGCCTGCTCAATTCCCAAATCATTGTTGGCAATCGCATCCTTTCGCGGTACAAACGCATGCTTTGCCTGCGGGAACAATTCCGTCAAATACTTCCGTATCCGTTCTCCCGCACTATCCGGATCCGTCAAAATAATAATTCCCCGCTTTTCATACGCCTGCCGGATCTTTTCAATCACGCCTTTTCGCAGGGTAAATCCTTCTGTGGCAATCATCTCCACATCTGCAGCCTGCCGAATCCGTGCAATATCCGCTTTCCCCTCAACCACTAAAACTTCTTTTATCATGCTGTTCACTCGCTTTCAATGCTATATTATACCATATCTTCCCGCCAGTTTAGTAGAAAAAGAAAAAGCCGTACCATAAATTTTTCTACAAACGCCTTGACAAACTTACCTCTTATTTGTATAATGAATAAGTCAGTACGACTTGGAGCGTTACTCAAGAGGCTGAAGAGGACGGTTTGCTAAATCGTTAGGGCTCGTAAGGGTCGCGAGAGTTCGAATCTCTCACGCTCCGCCAAGTAAAAGACCATTCAAGAATTCTTGAATGGTCTTTTTTTTATTTCCCAAAAACATCTATATCTTCCATATCATTTACTTTATAAAATAATACAATCCTGCTCTTTCCTCTCTCCACTTCTTATAACTATTTTTACTAAATTCACATGTATTTCAAATTGATTTTCTTGTTTATATAACTAAATAAAATAACTAGCTAAAATGAAAGAGAGCTTTTTAAAAAAGCTCTCTTTCGTTTTAGACTATTTTCTTTTTCCCCAGCGTCTGCTTATTCTGATTCTGCCGCTGCCCACACCAGTTCCGCTGCCAGGCTGCCGCAAGTCAGAAAATCATCTTTATATAAATATTCGTTCGGCGTGTGGTTTTTACTGTATCCCGGCGCTACGCCAATCGCCGCAATCCCGTGGCAATTGAAATGGTTGCCGTCCATCCCTCCGCCTCCGCGGTCATATACCGGTTCAATCCCCAATTTCTTCATTGCTTTTGCCGCAATCTGCACCACAGGCGCATCCGGCTCTACTTTGAAGGTATGGTACATGATATTTTCATCATATTCAATCTTCACGCCATACTGCTTCTCAACCGTTTCTGCCGCCTGCCTGCACTGTTTTAACGTCTGCAAAAATTCTTCCTGATCTGTACTCCGTACTTCCGCCAGCACTTCTGCATAATCACAAACGACATTCGTCGTAGCTCCGCCGCCGTGCACCGTAGAAATATTTGCCGTCGTACAGGGAGTGAGCCGGCTGTCCGGCAATTCCATAATCAACGTCGCAGCAGCTCGAACCGCATTAATTCCTTTTTCCGGTTCATTGCCGGCATGCGCGCTTTTTCCATGGATTTTATATGTCAGCTTACACTTAGATGGTGCTTGAAGAATTAATCTTCCAATCCTTCCCGGCGCGTCAAAGACATACGCCATACGAGAACGGAACGAGTCAAAATCAAAATGCCGGCTTCCCAACACACCCGCTTCTTCACAAACAGACAACGCTACTTCTACCATTCCATGCGGTTTATCCGAAGCGGTGATTTGGCGGAGCGCCTCCAGGATTGTACAGATCCCCGCCACGTCATCGGCCGCCAGTATCGTGTTTCCATCGGCTCGAAAACAGCCTTCCTCTTCATCATATACCGCCTGAATATGGCCGTTATTTTGGACCCGGTCTAGATGAGCGGAAAATAAAATAGCCGGAAAACGGTCGTCGCCTGCAAGAACTGCCCGTATGTTTCCGGTATTGCCGCCTACTTTTTCTTTTACCCCCTCTTCTTCTGAAACGGTCAATCCCAGCGCTTCCAATTTCTCTTTCACAGCATCCGCAATCTGCCGTTCATCTCGGGAATGCACAGGCAGCGCCGTTAATTCCAAAAAGTCGCTGATCATTTTTTCTTCTTTCACTTTTATGCCCCCTTGCAAAAAGCTCTCCCCGAAGGAAGAGCTTCTTTTTTATTTTGCAGCTTCTTTAATCAGCTGTACTGTTAATTCTGCTGTTTTTTTCAATGCAGGAATACTGATCTCTTCATCCGGCGTATGTATTTTAGCATATCCTACTGCGACCCCAACCGCAGCGATGCCATGCTCATTGAAATGGTTCGCATCCATACCGCCGCCTCCGCGCTGTATATCCGGCGTCAGCCCCACTTGCTTCATTGCGTCGGAAGCAAGGCGGATCACTTCATGGTCTTCTGGAATCTTGAACGCATCATACATCTTTTCTATTTTCAAATCGATGGTCGTATTCCATTTTTCAGAAACAGTTTTTACCGCAGCTTTCAGCTCTTCCAAGTAGTGTTCTAATTCTTCTGCGACGGTGCTTCTGGCTTCCCCTTGTATTTCTACAAAATCGCAGACTACATTTACGCTGCTGCCGCCTTTAATCACACCGTAATTAGCCGTCGTATACGGTGAAATTCTGGAATCCTGTACATGCATCAGCAAATCTGCCGCCACTTTCAGCGCATTGATGCCTTTTTCCGGCTCATTGCCGGCATGCGCGCTTTTCCCATGCGCGCCAAGAGTCAATTTACATTTTCCCGGCGCTTGATTGACAATTTTTCCCAGCGCTCCGGAGCTGTCTAAAACATAGCCGATCTTAGAACGGAAACGCTCAAATTCAAAATGCCGCGATCCTAATACGCCTTGTTCTTCACAAACGGAAAATGCAATCTCAATATCGCCATGCGGAATCTTTTCTTCCTTGATTTTTCTCAGCGCATACAGTACCGATGCAATCCCAGCCACATCATCGGCTGCCAGTATCGTTGTTTTATCCGTATATATCAGCTGTTTTTCTTCATCAACAATCGGCTCGATACGTCCGTTATTCGCTACCCGATCCATATGACAGGAAAACAGGATTGGTGTTTTATCCGCGTCTCCGCGCAGGACTCCGTATACATTGCCTGCATTGCCGCCAATTTTTTCACCGGTGTTGTCCTCGTATACTTCCAGGCCCAATTCTTCCAGCTTCTGTTTTAATACATCGGCTATCTTTCGTTCCTGCTTGGAATATACTTCCAGCCGTACCAACTCACAAAATTCCTGAATCAAATCCATTCGCTGCACCGTCCTTTTACACTTTTTGTAATTTTTATTATAAACGAACTGCATCTGCTTTGCCAAATCTCTTTATCTGTATTCCTAGTCATCTTTTCTCTATGGTTGTGCCTTCTTTTACTGCATTTCCCTGATATTCTGCTATAGCAATGCCATTGACAAAAACGCCCTCGATCACGCCGTCGCCATTTTTAATTCGAATGCTGGCCATCACCTGATCATCCGGTCCAATCCGCTCCAAATGGATCCGCGACGTATCGGTCAGCACCTGATCGAACGGTACGCGAAACCGTACGACTCCCTCTTCTAAATCCAGCGCTTCCGCTTTCATACTATCGATCGAGTCCGGCCGTGTAAACGTCGCTCCCCGAACCGTGAGTACGCCCTTTTCATCTTTGGCGATATGCACATAAATTGGCTCGCCCCATTTCGGAGCATCAGCTTCCAGCCACTGCGCTTTGTTTTCCGGGAAATCCAACAGCAGTGTTCCCGGCCCCATCAAGCTATGCTGCATTCTCGGTACGCACTGCCACTGATAAGGAATCCCGTCCATTCGCACGTTGTTCCAATCCCAAGCCATATAAAAAGGAACGGCAAACTGCACTGCTAATACGACCGCCCAAATACTCCACCGCTGTCTATTCATTGCCGCCGCCTCCTTTTTTCGACCATGGGGAAGGCCGATCTGTTTTTTTCCTCCTTGTCGGCATGGTATCCCGCCAAACAGGCCGTTTCGGCTCCATAGCTGCTTCGTTTTCTATTTTCTCTGCCATCTGTTCAGCCGGCATTTCGTTTTCCGCTTCCGGCGGCGTCCATGCCGGGAAAGAGTCCTCTTCCTGTTTGACTATAGGGGACGCTTCTGCTTCGTCCGCATCTTTCGGCACGATCACTGGCATCGGTTCCGGCTCTTCCGGCAGCGCCGCCGGTTTCCGGGAAGCAGCATTCGCCCTCCTTGCCGGTTCTTTTTCCAACGGCCGCTTTTCGGAACCTTTCCAAGCCAGAAAAATATTCACTGCAAGCATAAGGACTCCCATCACAATAAAGACAAGCGCCCGCACCGAGTAGGAAAAGGACGTATCAAAAAAGCGGCAGGCAATCAGGGCAAACAAAATCCCCAGCCCCCAGTTAATTTCCTGAACATGCCGATTTCTTCTATTGATAAACAAGAATTGCAGGCCAATCACCGCCGTATAGATATTGACGAGCGCAGTAATTCCTACGATCCCGATATCCTGGTACGCCAGCAGCGTCCCTACTGCAATCAGCACCGGAGAAAAGCCCAAAAGCAGCACGCCTTTTGTTCTTCTGCGAAGCGCCAGCAAATACAGCCCCATCGTAAGCAGGAAGAGCGCCATAAATACCAAAAGCCCCAGCCAGGATACATCATTCATATTCCGAATATCGATCCATGTCGATTCCATGCTTCCTTTCAGCAGCACTCCAATCAATCCGATCTGCCCCAACGTCCGAAACGGCGTTCCCCACCGCCCCAGTCCTTTGATCAGCGAACCGGAAAGAAAGGTCATTGCCGTCAAACACACATAAAACAAAATAGGAATGACTGTATCAACCCGTTCCATCGATACAATAAAACTGCAGTAAATCGCGATGGCAAAAAACCAGGAAACCCAAACCAGGCGCTGGGAGATCTCTTTGGCACGAAGAAGCTGCACATAAAACGGAATAATGCCAGCCAGCGCCGGCCATACCCAATATACGCCGCCCCACAGCCGTTCGATATCCGGCTGAACGCCCCAAACCATACTCATGATCAGATAAAGCACAGCCAGCGAGGACGAGCGGAGCAAATAAATCATCGGAAGTATCATCAGCAAGCCAAGCCCCAAATATCCAGCCATTCCATCACCTAAATAAAACGTTTCCTGCAGCGCTGCCAATACGGAAAACAATAATATCCCATGGAAAATCCCCGCACCTTCGCTGATGCCGCTTCCCTGCCGCTTCCGCCACAATACCAGAAAGTTGATCAGCTGTGAAAATGCAATCAAACCAACGCCAGTCCATAACCGGCTGGTCTGCGTCATCGTTCCCCAATTATACGCAATATACAATAATATCCCCAGCCCAACCATGACTGCGCCAATAATATTGCATACCATATACGTCATCAACGAACCGCCGCCAGTAGGTCCGTACCGTTTTTCAATCTTTTTGGCTGCCTCTGCGGAAATAATCCCTTCATCGATCCATTTCGGCAATTCCTGATACAGCCATTTTTTATATTTATCCAGCCCCATAAAGCCTCCTTACTTCTCTGTATATACAAAAAAGGCTTTGCCGCCTCAGCGCGATACAAAGCCTTTTAGCCACTAACTTATTTTACAATCAATACCGGGCAGACAGAATGGCTTACAATATAGCTGCTGACGCTGCCCATGAACAACCCTTTCAAAGGCCCCAAGCCACGGCTCCCCATAACGATCAGGTTTGCGTCGAACTTTTTGGCTACCGCCAAAATAGCCGGCCCCGGAGATCCTACTTCAAATACAGTTTTGACAGGTACATCGGCAGGAACCATTTTTGATAACTCTTCCAATACGCCTTTTCCCGTTTCTTCCATGTCCATAGCCACCTGTTCCGTGACATAACCGCTTCCGCTCGGAATCTGATCAAAGTTGGAGATAACGGAAACAATATTGGCTACATAGACTAAGGTAAGCTGTGCTTTAGCGCCTTCTGCTATCGCGATTGCATGTTCCAGCGCCCGTTTCGCATTATCAGAACCGTCAACAGGCACTAATATATTTTTATAATGATCCATAATGATTCCTCCTTTGGAATGATCATTCCTCTTTCTTTGGTATAACTGTAATATTCGCTAAAAAAACGCCTATTCCTCTCTATATTCCCAAAGTTTTTTTATTTTTTACAACATGGATTGTAAAAAAGCCTGCGTTCTTGGAGACTGCGGATTGCCAAACACTTCCTGCGGCGTTCCCTCTTCTTCTACGATCCCGCCGGCCATGAACAATACGCGGTCAGATACCTCTCGGGCAAATGCCATTTCATGGGTAACAATGATCATCGTCATGTTTTCATCGGCCAGCCGTTTGATCGTTTTCAAAACCTCCCCGGTCAGTTCCGGATCCAGCGCGCTCGTCGGTTCGTCAAACAGCATAATCGCCGGATTCATTGCCAGAGCCCGCGCGATTGCAACCCGCTGTTTCTGTCCGCCGCTTAGCCGCGACGGATACATATCCCGTTTATCCCAAAGCCCCACTTTTTCCAGCAGCTCTTTTGCAATCGGATAGATCTCTTCTTTTTTCATTCCTTTTACGATCTGCGGCGCTTCCATGATGTTTTCCAATACGGTCATATGAGGGAATAGATTGAAATGCTGAAATACCATTCCCATTTTTAGACATATTGCCCGAACTTCTTCCGGAGAACTGTATACGCTGCGAGCCTGTCCCTCTTTTTGCTCCGCAAGCGGCTGCCCATCGACATAAATCGAACCGCCGTCTATCGTTTCCAACTGGCACAAACAACGAAGAAAGGTACTTTTCCCGCCGCCGCTCGGCCCGATCATCGATACGACTTCCCCTTTTTTCATGCGCAGAGAAACGTCTTTCAGCACCTGCATACCATTAAATTCTTTTTTAATATGATCCATTACGATAAAATCCATGAGCCTGCTCCTTATTCATCATACACGGCAAATCGTTTTTCCAAATAATTAAAGATTTCCGTCAATATAAAGGTAAATACCAGATAAAACACCGCTGCCACCGCAAATGCAGTCGTATCGAAATCCCGCTGTACGATAGACCGGGTCATTCGGAGAATATCATTCATCGCCAGCACATATACCAACGACGTATCTTTAAGCAGCGTAATTGTTTCATTCGCAATCGGCGGAAGCACCCGCTTTACCACCTGCGGAAATACGATACGGCGCATCGTCTGCAAATATGTCAGGCCCAATACTTTCGCTCCTTCATATTGCCCCCGCTCGATCGATTGGATACCGCCGCGGAAAATTTCCGCAAAATACGCCGCATAATTCAGCACAAAAGCAATAATTGCCGCCGGAAACGCATCGAGTTCCAGCCCGCTGACCAAAAACGGAAGCCCAAAATAAATAAATAATATCTGCAGCATCAGCGGCGTTCCGCGCATCACATAAATATATGCGCTGATCAGCATGCGCAGCGGCGCTATCTTCGATATCCGCCCCAGGGACAACACTACACCGGTAGGCAAACTCAGCACAATTGTCACAAAAAACATTTGCGCCGTCACTACCAGCCCTTCCATCAACGAAGGAATGATCGACAATACATACTCCATAATGACTCTCCTATTCTATAACAAACGAGAGAGGAGTGTTCCGAAGAATACTCCTCTTCCTTACCTTTATTTCGTTACGTCTTTACCAAACCATTTTTCAGAAATCTTAGCTGACGTACCATCTTTTTTCATATCGGTAAATGCCTGATTGATCTTATCCCGCAGCAGCGTATCTTCTTTCCGAAGGCCTACGCCGAACAATTCACTGCCCATCGAATCATCCAAAGCCCGGAATGCGCCTGGTTTCTGCTGCATATAATACCGGCCGACAACGCTGTCTACCAGCATGCCGTCAATACGGCCTAATTCCAAGTCCATGAACGCTGCTACAAAGTCGCCATACAATTTGACTTCTTTCAAAGACTTTTTAAACGGCTCATCTTTATCCAGCGCCGTTACCGAACTGCTGCCTTCCTGCGTCCCCAGCAGTTTGCCGTTAAAGTCCGCTTTTGCCTGTATCGGCGAATCTGCTTTTACTACCAAAATCTGCTGATTATCCATATATGGGTTGGAGAAATCAATCGCCTTTTTCCGTTCTTCCGTAATCGTCAGACCGTTCCAAAGCAAATCTACTTTTTTGCTTTTCAGTTCGGCTTCTTTGGCAGACCAGTCGATCGCTTTGAATTCTACCGGGATATTCAGGCGTTTGCCCACTTCCGTTGCCATGTCGATATCAAAGCCAACGATCTTTCCGCTGTCATCTCGAAATCCCATCGGCGGGAAATTATCGTCCAGCCCAACCGTTATTTTCTGCGGAAGCGTCTGCGCCGCCTCTTTTTTAGCATCTCCGCCGCAGCCTGCAATCATGGCTACTGCCGCGATCATTGCCATACCGGCAATTAATTTCTTTTTCCAACTCATCACTGCCACCTATTCCTCTCTTATTTGCCTGTATAAGAAATATCTTCACCGTACCATTTCATAAAGATCTGTTTCATTGTACCGTCTTTTTCCATATCCGTCAGCACTTTATCCAATTTTTCTTTTAATTCTTTATTATCCAGCTGAACCCCTACGGCATCTACCTCTACACCAAACCGATCCGGCAAAATTTCCAATCCTTCATTTTTCTGTGCGATATAGTACCGAGCGGCAATTTCATCTGCCAATACAGCATCCAAACGCCCTACTTTCAAATCCATCAGCGCGGAAACGATATCCGGATATTTTTTCAGTTCTTTAAAGCTCTTTTCCAGTTCCGGATTTTTTGCCAGCACATCAATCGCCGTGCTTCCATCCTGCGTTCCCACTGTTTTGCCTGCCAAATCAGCAGCGCCTTTCATATCCGAACCTTTCAGCACTACGATAACCTGTCCGGATACCTGATACGGCCGAGTAAAGAGAATGCTCTTTTCCCGTTCCGGCGTCGGTGTCAGGCCGTTCCAAATCGCATCGATTTTCTTGCCATTGAGCTCGGCTTCTTTAGCAGACCAGTCAATCGGTTTAAATTCAACTTCTACCCCCAACCGTTTTGCTGCTTCCTTCGCCAGTTCAATATCCGAACCAATCAGATTCCCGTCCTTATCACGGAATCCTACCGGCGGATAATTGTCGTCCAGCCCAATTACCAACTTCGTATTTGCCTTTGCCGGCTCACTCGTCGGCGTGCTGCTTGTCGTCCCGCAGCCGCTTACCGCCATTAATGTTATCATTGCTGCAACCCCTGCTATAAGTCCTTTTTTCCAGTTCATGATCCATTCCCCCGATTTAAAATAATTTAAACTGCCATTATTTTTTCTTCATCATGACTGACTAGCAATGATATGCCGTTCCTCCGCATCCGGTAGGAACGCTGGTCATTTTTCCTTTTTTCCATCTCTTGATTCCCATACCAACAACCCCTGTGCTTTAGTATGGGCTTATTATACTTTATCATAGTAAAGAAGTAAAGTGTTTTCCGAAAAATTTTTCAAAAATTTTCATTCCTTTTTTTCTTTCTGCTCCCGCACTGTTTTTAAAATCTCTGCTTTCGCTTTTTTCGTTAAAAAGGCAAGCTCCGCCGAAAGAAGAGAAATGCCGCCTTCGGTCGGCATCCCCACTTCAATTTCCCGCCACGTACTGCGGAAGGCAACAATATATTCATATTCAATAAACACATAGGCCGCCGCTTCATTTCGCTGCATTTTCCAATAATCTGCAAACGATTCCGCTTTGCGGCGCACTACCAGCCCCCGCTCCGTAACATAACACAAAACATCCCGGCAGCGATGCATTCTCCACAAGCAAAACAGTAGTAACAACGCATTATCCAATTTCCCAATCATACTCTGATCCTGCAGCATATCCCAAAACAAATATCCGCCGATCAACGCAAAAAATACCAGTCCGCCATATACCAATGCAGGCGCCGCCTCATAGGCTTTGAGCACTTCACCGCATTCAAACTGGCTTGTATTTTCATCTGCTTTCATAACATCCTCCTACGACGTTTGCTCCCGTTCCTTTTTAGCCGGCCGGAGCAGCTCTTCATGCCGGACAATATAACCGGTTAAATCACACCAGCCCTCGCTGATCTGCTGATAAGGATTTTCTTCCATCAATTCCGTCTCCACCGGATCTTTAGAAACTTCCAGCGACTGAGCACGCAACTCTCCCATACAGCCGATCCGTTCCGTTGTCAGCCAATGATACGGCGTAACCACTTCCTCTATCTTTTCCCGCAGTGAAGGAACGATAGAGTAATAGGCAAAACCTGCAGGCGCTAAAAGTTCCATCAGCGTCGGCATGATATGCATATGGCTCCCGATCGTATTTCCCGCAAACCATTCCGGCTTCAACTCCTTCTGATACATCATAAAAGAAGTACAGGCGCTTTCTCGGATCGTATAATCTCGATTCAGCAGCGAGGTCTTCGGCAGATCGCCGGGAAAATGCGAATGATCGCCTGTAATAACAATCAGCGCGTCTTCATACTGTTCCTGAATCTTCCGCACAAATGCAAACAGCGCCTGATCGGAATACCAATGCGTCCCCAATCCCTTCTGCAGCTCTTTTTCTCGTTTCACATCGTCCGGTGCGTCCGGCATCACCTGCTCTGTATCAAACCCGTATTTCTCAATAGGGATAGTATACGGTCCATGGTTGGACGTGGTATACACAAAATGAAACGCCGGTTTATCGTCATCTGATTCAATAATATGTTTTGCTGCATTTTCCAAAAACACATGATCATAGATCCCAACCCAAGTCTGCGGCGACCCTGGCGGACAAAACTCCGTTGCGCTGTAAACCTCATCAAACCCCTGCCCCGGACAAAAATGCGTGTAGTTTCCATTTCCGGTATT
>UREG01000017.1 GCA_900546795.1 uncultured Veillonellaceae bacterium
GTATGAAAGCCATAAAAAAATCCTCCGTAAAGGAGGATTTTTTATTATTCTTTTACAGTTGTATACAGGGTAAAGATAGACATAAGTAGTTCTTGATGAACGGAAATGCGGCTGGTAAGCGGAGGGGCTTGTCTGCGGCTCAGCCAGTATGCCAGAGAATCGACCGTAGCAGAGACGATGTGCTGGATCAGCAGGCCGGGATAAGAAGCGGCATACGAGGTATCCAGCGTCATATAGTCGCTGGCATATTGGTTGCGGACCGCTTTTTTCAGCAGCTGAGAAAACTGTTCCCGTTCCGGGCTGCCGGCGCTGCCCAGGCCGTTTTCATACCAGCTGCGGTGCGTTTCCGCGTGGGTGTACACCGTTTCGGCAAATACGCGGAGCCAGCGGGGAAACGACATGAGCGCCGCCGCGTTTAACTGTGTTTCTAATAAAGTGAGCGGAGAAGAATGCTCCGCAACATGGTGCATTGTATTCATAGTATATCCTTTCTTTTTTGTACATGATCTAAAACAAAACGTATTATAACAAAAGGACGGAAAAAAATCAGCAGGATTACGATTCCAATTTGGTATAAATTAAAAGAAAAAAACTGGGAAGATATGTGGGATAGAGAGAATTATTTTGTATAAATAAAAATATGTGATATACTATGGAGAGTTTGGGGGAGATAGTGATAAAGAATGTGAGGATCTCAGCATGAAGAAATTTAGATTCGGAAAAAATGGGGCAAAACTATTGGGCGGAGCGATCCTGCTCTATGTATGTTTGTTTGCGCTTACCGCGGCGCTGACGCAGAAAATAACCTATTCATATACAAAAATACTTATCTTTGCCGCATTGCTGCTGGCAGCCAATGCGGCGGTATATTCAAGTAAAAAGAGATATGCGGCGGCAATAGGGCTGGTACTGGCAGCATGGAGTACGTATTTGTTTATTCCCTGGTCCGGAAATGAAGTGTTTTTGCCGAAAGGAACGGCAGCTTTCCTGGCTTGGATAACAGGGACTGCGCTTGCCAGTCTGCTGGCGGCGTCCGTTTGGCCGGGGAAACGGACAAGAGCCGCTGTGCTGCTGCTTTTGGTCGGAGGTTTGCAGCTCAGTTTGCTGTTTGCATGGGGATATTTTTTGACCACCGGCTCCGCCGTGCATGCAGAAACGATATTAGCATGCATGCAGACAAACGGAGCGGAAGCAAAAGAGTATATTTCCGATTATTTAACGGGCGGCGTGTGGCTGGCTTTGGCGGGATATATTGTGTATCTTGCCGCGGTATGGAAAGCGGCGGAATCGCTGACTGTACGGAAAGGTTCCCGCTGGATGACCGTATGTATCGCAGTGCTGTTTGCGGCGAATCTGGGACTTGCGGTAAAAAGTATGAGGAATATGTTTACGGAGCCGGTGTATCAGGTGCAAACGTATATGGAGCAGTACTGCGTATTTGAAGAAAATCGGGAGCGGCGAAAAGAAGGGATACAGAAATTGGCCGTGGCCAAGAATGAGAATATGAACGGCGTTTATGTCCTGGTGATTGGCGAATCGCAAAATAAGGATCATATGTCGGCTTATGGATATGAGCGGGATACCACGCCGTGGCTGCGGCATATGAAGGATACCGGGAAGATCCTGCTTTTTGACCGCGCGTATTCTGCTCATACCCATACGACGCTGGTGCTGACCTATGCGTTAACGGCTAAAAATCAGTACAATAAGGTGCCGCTGGAGAAAGCGGTATCCTTGCTGGAAGCTGCGGAAGCGGCCGGATTTGAAACGGTCTGGCTGAGCAATCAAGTACAGTACGGCGCTTGGGATACGCCGATATCCGTGATTGCGGCGGAAGCAAATCAGCAGAAGTGGCTGAACCGCAATGTAGGCGAAGTGCTGGATACGAATGTATATGACGAAGAACTGGTGAATCAGTTTGATCATATCCGCTATACGGAGAATATGCTGATCGTACTGCATTTGATGGGGAATCATGGTTCTTATACGGCAAGATATCCTAAGGAATATAACCGGTATTCAGAAGCCGGTACGATTCAGGCGTATGACAACAGTATCCTGTATAATGATGCGGTGATGGAAAAACTGTATGAACGAATACAGCGGATTCCGAATATCAAAGGGCTGATCTATATAGCCGATCATGCCGACGCAGTGGATCAAGGGCTGGCGCATGATGCGAGTACCTTTGTGTATCCGATGACGCACATTCCTTTTTATATCTGGCTTTCCGACACCTACCGCAGGGAAGACCCGGCATTAGCAGAACGATTGGCGCAGGCGCAGCATAAACCGTTTACCAACGATCTGCTGTTTAATGCCATGCTGGGAATTATGCATATCGACTTGCCGCTTATGTATGAAGGAAAAAATGATATCACTTCTATGCAGTATGACGATAGGATAGAACGGTTTACGACCTTGTACGGGAAACGAAAGCTCCAATACGACAAGTAAATGGAGCGTGATAAAAATGAAAAAAATATTAGCACTCTATCATTGACAGTGCTAATGAATAGTGGTATAACATACTTGAACGAAGAAGAACCCTTCAAGAGGGACTTTGGAGTGAATATAATACAGTGCGGCACTTGCAGCATCAAGAGTAACTCACTACAAGCGCATGGGAGGAATGACTTATGATGACACCTAAAGTTTTGAGTGAAAACTTATTTGATGATTGGATGGACTTTCCGTTTGAACGGGAATTTTTCGGACGTAAACATCCGTTGTTTGGCAAGCACGAAAAAAATATAATGAAAACGGATGTCAGAGAGCTGGAAAATGCGTATGAAGTAGACATCGACTTGCCGGGATTTGAAAAGAGCGAAATTCAGGCGAAATTGGCAGACGGCTATTTGACGATCAGCGCCGCTAAGGGCATGAACAAAGAAGAAAAAGATGAAGAAGGCCGGTATATTCGGCAGGAACGGTACACAGGAGCCTGCAGCCGTACGTTCTATGTAGGAGAGGCTGTAAAACAGGAAGATATTAAAGCCAAATATGAAAACGGTATTTTGAAGCTGCAGATTCCTAAAGCAGAAGCGCTGCCGAAAGCAAAAGAAGAATATATAGCCATCGAAGGATAAGAAATAAACAAGACCGCCGGAAGTGATTCCGGCGGTTTTTGCGTACAGGAAACAGCGGGAGGGATAGAGACGTGATATCGTAAGAAGCGGCGGTATATCGGCAAGAAGTATAGCTCATGTTCGGTGCTGCTCGAAGCGGCAATGTTTCTGAAGGAGGCGTTTTTTATGGAGACAAGGTAGGGAAAAGGATTTAAGTCTGTGTTTATTCCTGTTCAGGTTCGGGAAGAAGCGGCGCATCTATGCTGCAGATAACGACTGCTGTTATACTGTATGGACATCGGATGGCAGAAGATTAACAAACGGTTTGATGCAGTATATGGAAGAACGGGGCATAGACCAGCTGGAAGAATTGGCAGATACAGCGGCAGGCTCAATCATACCTGCAAAAACGCTGAATCGGAATTGTATCGCGTATCCGATGCAAGGAAGGGGCTGCTTCGGGGGCAGCTGCAGGCATATATTCTGCTGTGACGGCGCCACTAGGCAATCTGATGGGATCGGCGGCAGTCGATCGTGGAGGCGAAATCCTGTGTGTGCTGTCATGTGTGCCCGGTGGATCAATTGAAAAAGGCGATATCGTGATCAGAATGGGACGGAATCGAACCGCAGAAGGGATTTTAGTATAATAAGGCAGGGAAAAGGCTTTATAAGAAAATAAAAAAGAGACGAACTTTGTTCGTCTCTTTTTGTGTTCGCCCGTGAAGCGTGTGGTGGAGATAAGCGGGATCGAACCGCTGACCTCTTGAATGCCATTCAAGCGCTCTCCCAGCTGAGCTATACCCCCATGACATGGGATTATTATAGCGTATGAGCCTTTTTCCGGTCAAGAGGCGCTGCAGATTTTTTTAAGGCAGGGTTATGATAAAACGGATGTGCCCCTCTGTATAGCGGACAGCGATTTTTCCTCTAAGGAGCAGGACAAGTTCCTGCGCCATGGAAAGCCCGATTCCATAGCCGGATTTTTGGCTGTTGTGCGACGTATCGCCGCGGTAGAATCGTTCAAAGAAGCGGGAGAAATCCTGTCCCTTTCCTGCAGCATACGGATTGGCGACTGAAAGGACGGCGCCTTTTCTGCGCGGAGCAAGCGATATGGTGATGGATCCCTGCGGATCACTGTATTTCAGCGCATTGTCTAAGAGGATATTAAGTACTTCATGAAGGCATTTTTCGTTCGTCGTGATATATAGGCTGTCCGGCGCGTGAAGGAGCAGCGGAATGGCCTTATCGTGTGCCAGTTCCTGAAAAGAGGATACTGCGGAACGAACGAGCGCCGCTGCGTCGATTTCCGTGCGGGGCAAGTCTTTAGGATCCCGTTCTTCTTGCTTGGCAAGGATGATGAGATCGTCAATGAGAAGGGACAGGCGGCGGATCTGCTTGAGGATATTTTCCGTCCATTGGCTTTTGCCGCTCATTAATTCCAGCGCTTCCGTATTGGCGGAGATGATGGCGATCGGCGTTTTGAGTTCATGACCGGCATTGGTAATAAACCGTTTCTGGTTTTCCATGTTCCGCACGAAGGGTTTGATGACCTGGCCGGACAGCGCGGCGACGATGAGGGCATAAAAAAGAATGCAGGCAAAGCCGAACAAGAGGGAGTAGCGCATTAAATTGTCCAGATTGGTCATATCGCGCGTACAGTCGAGGATAACCACCAGCTTTTCCCCGGTTTCCAGCGGGGTAACCTGATAGGCGTAGCTTGCTTTCTGGATTTTGAAAAATCCGCTGGTGTCGCCGGCCTGAATGATGGACTGGGCATGGCGCAGGGCTTCCTGTTCATTGAACGCGGCGATATGGTTGATGTTTACCATTTTTACCCGGCCGGTTTCGGTGAATAAAATACTGAAATAGCGGGTCTGATAAGAAAATTCCGGCGTACTGTCCGACCAGCCCGTGTCGCCCCACCAAGAGGAAACGGACAGCAGGCTGTTGGGCGGAACGGTGCCTTTGTTTTCCGAGACATAGGAAAGTACGGCATGGATTTCCGAATACGTTTCATAAATACTGATGGTGTTTAAGACGCCCAGCGCGCCGGACACAATAATCGCAACGGCGGCTGTGGCTACGAGAATAAATTTTCGCCGCAGTTTTTGTATCATATTCATCGTACGTACTCCGCATCGCGTTCCGGTTTGGCGCGCAGCGTAAAGCTTTGGCCTTCTTCTCCTTCGATATACCAGGGAGCGTTGATGGATTCAAGCTTTTGCTGCAAATAGGAAATATACAGCCAGACGACAGTTTGGTCGGCGCTGGGTTCATGTTTCCAGACCTGGGCTAACAGATCGGCGGAAAGAAGCGGCTGGCCGGCGTGCGTGATCAGAAATTTCATGAGCCGCGCTTCTTTGGGAGACAGGCGGATTGCGTTTTGGCAGCGCAGTTCCTGTTCTTCCAAATCGAGCTCCAGGCTGCCGAGCGATAAGGTCTGGGTTTCCGGCATATCCGTGCGGCGCGTTACGGAACGGATTCGTGCCAGCAGCTCTTTCATGGCAAACGGTTTCGTCAGATAATCATCGGCGCCGGCGTCCAGACCGCTGATTTTGTCCGATGTTTCGGATTTGGCGGTAAGGAAAATGACCGGCGTCGTAATGCCGGCTTCCCGGATCTGGCCCAGGGCTTCGATTCCGTCTAATTTCGGCATCATGATATCAAAGATCATGCAGTCGTACATCTGTTGCCGCGCTTTTTGGACAGCTTCTTCACCGTCGGCGGCAGTATCGACGGTATAACCGGAAAATTCCAGTACGGCTGCTACCGCCATCGACATGGCCTGCTCGTCTTCTGCCAATAAAAGTTTCATAGTGCTGCATCTCCTTTCTGCTGCTGGATCATACGGCGTATGGTCTGCATGGACACGTCGCAGGAAGCCAGTTCATCGGCGCAGCGCTTTAATTCCCGCGTGATGATTTCTGTATTTTGCACCGTGTGTTTGTATTTCATTTCATGTTCCAGGCTGGCCCAGGTATCCATGGCGATGGTTCGGAGCTGGACTTCAATAAAATAGGACTCCGGTTCGCCGGGCAGGCTGGTTTCAAGAATCATATGGTAACTTCGGTAGCCGTTCGGCTTAGCCTGGCGGATATAATCTTTTTCTTCCGTCAGGGTATAGCCGGGAAGCTGGCGGATATATTCGACAAGCTGATAGATATCATCGATGAAGCGGCAGATGATACGAATCCCGATGGCGTCCCGAATCAGGCGCAGCGCCGAATGGGCTGTTTCGGGAAGCTGTTTGCGCCGGCATTTTTGCCGCATGCTGCTTTCCGACTTGATGCGGGCTGCCAGATGGTCAAACAAAGGCGGCTTTTGAGCCTTCATCTGCTCGTCCTGATAGGCGCGGAGCCTTGCGGTTAAAATATCCATGATACGATGTAGTTTGGGTTCATGAGAACCATATATAGACGGAGTTGGCATATTCTCACCTGCTTTGTAGAATCAGTAAATGTATTGTAACGTAGGTATATTACAATTTGGTTACGGAAAAATAAAAATGCCGCTGTCTCACGAGAAACAGCGGCAGTAAGGACTAGTCCGTATAGCCTTTGGTAATCGTGCCTCCGCCAAGAATGCGGCTGCCGTCATAAAACACGATCGCCTGGCCGGGCGTGATGGCTCGCTGCGGCGCGTCGAAACGAACGGTTACCGTTGTTTGATCGACTTGATGCAGCACTGCGGGAACAGCCTGCTGGCTATAGCGTATTTTAGCCGTTACCCTGGCCTGATCCGGCTGGAATGCAGGCGAAATGAAGCGGCAGTCGCTGGCTTGCAGCGTGTTTTGGAAAAGCGCTTCATTTGGGCCGACGATAATCGTGTTTTGCTGCGGATCTTTGCGCAGCACGTACAGCGGATACCGATAAGCGATGCCTAAGCCTTTGCGCTGGCCGATCGTATACTGGCTCAAGCCGCGGTGCGTGCCGAGAACGGTTCCATCTGCGTGAATAAATTTTCCCGCTTTTTCCCGGCTGCTGGTTCGCTGCTGGATAAAGCGGACATAATCGTTGTCGGGGATAAAGCAAATGTCCTGGCTTTCCGATTTATGGGCCGTGATCAGACCATGCTCGGCGCTGATGCGGCGAATTTCCGGCTTTGTCAGCGCACCTAAAGGAAAGAGCAGGCGGGATAGCTGTTCCTGCGTCAGATGATACAGCATATAGCTTTGATCTTTGGCAGGGTCCGCGCCTTTATGCAATTCATATTCTCCGGTTATTTCATTATATACCGTCTGCGCGTAATGCCCCGTAGCCAGATAATCGCAGCCGCGGTCGGCAGCCGCTTGAAGCAGCGCGCCGAACTTGATGGTCTTATTGCAGAAGACGCAGGGGTTTGGCGTATCGCCGGCGCGGTATTCCTGAATGAACGGGGTAATGACAGATTCGGTAAAGAGCGTCTGTAAATCGAGGACTTCATGAGAGATCCCCAGAGAATCCGCCACCTTTTTTGCGTCCTGAATATCTTGTTCATTCTGGGCGCTGCCGTCGGCTTTGGAAAACAGTTTCATCGTGACGCCGATGACTTCATAGCCCTGCGCCAACAGCAGCATGGCGGCGGCAGAACTGTCTACGCCGCCGCTCATGGCGATCAATACTTTTTTCATGGTTCGTTCCCTTCTTCTGATCCAGCTGATAAGAATGCCGAATTCGGATCTTTGAGCAGATCAGCCAGTGTGATTTGATCGACTGTTTCATTAATGGCCTGCGACATTTTTTGCCATACCTGCAAGGTCAGACACTGGTCGGCCCGTTTGCACATCGTCATCGGATCGTCGTATTCTGCGCAGGCGACCGGACTCAGGCTGCCTTCGGTAAGGCGGAGTATTTCGCCGACTGTGTATTCCTCCGGAGCTCGGACAAGGCTGTATCCACCTTGGGCGCCGCGGGAGCTTTTGACAAGATTGGCGTGAATCAGCTTGATCATGATCTGTTCCAGATATTTACGGGAAATGTCCTCCTGCTCGGAAATCTGTTTGATCGAAATAAATTGCTGTGGTTCCGCACCGGCCAACACCAGCATAAGCCGCAGAGCATACCGTCCTTTTGTGGATATTTTCATAATTAGCCTCCTGTATCATTTATCAGTTTTATTCTATACGCATTGACTAGGAATTGCAAGAGAACAAGAGATATAGAAAAACACAATCATAATAATACATAAATAATATGTCTTGCATCAATTGACAGCGGCAGCTTTTGCGCGTAAAGTGAAACAATATATTAACAGGCGCCGCCGCCGGGCGGAGAAATGCGGCGGATGCAAAAAACAGGAGGGAACGCTTCCTGAATAACAGAGGTGAAGAAATGGAAAATACGTGGATTGAAAAAGGAAGCCGGCAGTATAAGCTGGCTTTGTGTATGTTGTTTTTGGGGAGCATAGCGGCCTTTGGCGCGGAATTTAGCCTGCAGCCGGTTATCCCGATTCTGGCGGCGGATTTTGGTTTATCGCCGGCAGTGGCCAGTCTGGCAATGTCCTGCGGAACCGGCGGTATGGCAGTGGCGATGCTGGGAGTGGCGGCGCTGGCGCCGCATTTGGAACGGAAGCGAACGATGGTAGCCGCGCTGGGGATTTCAGCCTTGTTTATTATCGCGATGTCGTTTATCGAGAGCTTTACGGTAATTTTGGTTCTCCGAACGATACAGGGAATTTTATTGGCGGCGTTTCCTGCGCTGGCCGTGGCGTATGTAAATGAAGAGTTTTCGCCGAAAGTCATCGGGCAGGCGATCGGCGTGTATGTGGCGGCGACGCCGATCGGCGGACTGGCCGGCCGTTTGCTGATGAGTACGATTGCCGATTATGCCTCGTGGAGAACGGGACTTTTGTTATCGGGCATTCTGTATTTGCTGATCACTGTCTGCATTTTGCTGCTGATGCCGAAGCCGAAGAATAAGAAAATTGAACGGGGACGGATTCAAATCAATTGGAGCGGATTTGGACTGGTACTAAAAAATCCTACGATGCTTAGGGTCTTTGCCGCTGCAGCCGCAGCGGAAGGCGCGTTCGTATGTGCGTATAATTTTATTTCTTATCCCTTGCTGGCGCCGCCGTACAGCTTGAGCCAGACGATGGTGGGACTGATATTTGTTTGTTATCTGGTAGGGTCTGTCAGTTCTACGGTTCTTGGCAGCCTGTCCGATCATTACGGACACGGGAAGATCATGGTGTTGTCCGGCGGAATTGAGCTGGTAGGCATACTGCTGACGCTTGGCATGCCGCTGTGGTGCAAAGTAGCCGGCATTGCTTTGCTGACATTTGGATTTTTCGGTGTTCACGCCAATGCCTGCGGCTGGTGCGGACAGCTGATGAAAGGCGATAAAGCGCAGGCTTCGGCGCTGTACATGTTTTTCTATTATATGGGAGCCAGCGTGCTGGGCATGATCGGCGGTGTGTTCCTGCCTCTATATGGATGGAGCGGCGTTGTTGGGTTTGATGCGGTGATTGTGGCGGTGTCCATTTTCTTTGCCGTTATATTAGCAAAAGAGGAGAATACGATTCGGGAGCGAATGTATATAGATAACAACTAAAAAGGAGTGAGGTCATGAAAAAATATATGGCAGCGGCAATTGCCGCGCTCATGCTTTCTGCAGGTACAGTCTTTGCTGCAGAACCGGCAGATAATACAGGAGAGTCGGCTATCAATACGTTTGGAGATACGCTGAAGGTACAGCATTTTGGCGTACAATACATGATGGTAACGGCAAATTCGGATAAAGCAACCAAAGCAATTAATGATGATTTGGCAGAATTGGGCCGCAGATTTACGGCAAAAATCGGGAACCAGGAATTGAGCGGCGGCTCGCTGATTTTCCAGGGGCTGCATAAAACAAATCGGTACCTGTCAATGGCTGTGATGGACTCCTGGTACAATACAGGCGCCGCGCATGGCATGTATCAAGTGTATGGCCGCGTCTATGATCTGTACACTGGGGAACGGAAGAAAGTATCGGATTTTGTAAAAATTGATGTGAAAACACTCGATGCCATGCTTCGCAGCGGAGAGCTTCAAATCATGACTATCAATAAAACGCCGTTGGAAATGCCGTATGGCGCAGATGAACTGTGGGATGTAAAGGATATTCCGGAAAACTTTGCCGTAACGGAAGACGGAACGGTTCTCTTGATTTATCAGGTATATGAATTGGGGCCGTATGCGGTAGGCTGTACCTATATTCCGATTGCTCCGGATATTGTGGCAAGATTAAATAAATAATACAGAGCCCTGCGGAGGCGGCGCGGTTTTTCTGGGAATGGAAAATCGCGCTTTTTTTATTGGATAAACGAGTTGGGTTATGCAAACGTTAGAACGGTTGGGCGTGCGGATATAGGATGGCGTGCAGTAAAAGAGTGATACCGCCGTGTAAGATCGTTTGGTGGTGAAGGCAGTTGGAGAAAAAGGCGGCTCAGGAACGGATGGATACTCCCACTGAACTGCTGCAAGAAGAGGATAGGGGCGATGGGGAGAGATCGGAACGTCGGCAGAACGATCTGTGGAGTGCTGAGAAAGTGCGGCTTTTTATGGCTCTGTCGATAAAAGACAGGTAAAGCCTTGGGCGCAGTGAACTGAGAAGAGGGGCTATGCGGTATTTTCTTGCCGTAAAGGAGCGGTATTTGGGCGGCAGGTTCTTAGATTAATGATAGGATTGGCGGAAGTTCCGGCTATTTTATTGAGCCGGGACAAAATCTTTGCTATAATCGAATGTATTGAAGAACTTTAACAGAGATCGGTAAGGAGGCTGTTTTTATGGCTATTATATTTTCCGGAATTCAACCGAGCGGTTCCTTGACGTTGGGAAACTATTTAGGAGCGCTCCGTAATTTTTCTAAAATGCAGGACGGCAATGAATGTTATTATTGTGTAGTGAATCAGCACGCGATCACGGTGCCGCAGGACCCTAAACTGCTGCATGAACGGACGCGCGCACTGGCGGCGATCTATTTGGCGTCCGGCTTGGATCCGCAGAAATCCACGCTGTTTGTACAGTCGGAAGTGCCGGAACATGTTCGGCTTGGCTGGATTATGACCACGATTTCTTACGTGGGTGAGTTGGAACGAATGACGCAGTACAAAGATAAATCTTCTAAGCAAGGCGACTCGATTCCCGCCGGTTTGCTCACCTACCCGCCGCTTATGGCTGCGGATATCCTGCTCTATCAGACGAATTTTGTGCCTGTAGGGGAAGATCAGCGGCAGCATCTGGAATTGACCCGTGATTTGGCGCAGCGGTTCAATCGGGTATACGGCGAGGTATTTACGATTCCGGAAATTTACGTCGGTCAGGGAGGCACTCGTGTCATGAGTCTGCAGGAACCGACGAAAAAGATGAGTAAATCCGATGATAATCAGACGGCAACGATCTATGTGCTGGACGAAGCAAAAGCAATCGAAAAGAAAATCAAACGGGCGCAGACCGACTCGGAAAACTCCGTACGGTATGATAAGGAAAATAAGCCGGGGATTTCCAACTTGATGGATATTCTGGCGGCGCTTACCGATAAGAAATATGAAGAGATCGAACAGCTGTACAGCGGCGTAGGATACGGCGCATTCAAAAAAGACGTGGCAGCGGCTGTGATCGACGCGCTGGAGCCGATACAAAAACGGTATACGGAATTACTCCAGGCGCCGGAATTGGATACTATTTTGAGCGAAGGCGCGGAAAAAGCGCGGGCAAAAGCAAGCGAAACCTATCGCCGTGTTGAATTGGCAATGGGATTATATCGAAAATAAGCAAAGGGGGTACCGGAAACGGTATCCTTTTTTGTATGCTAGAAGGAATTTTTCGGCGGCGGGGAGAATGGTAATGGAAACGGCAGTAGGAGGGGAGAGAATGAAAAAGCGGAGCCTTCATGCAGTCTCTTTGGGCGGAATTGTTGCTGCGCCGCATTATTTAGCGGCAGAAACGGGGCGGCGTGTGCTTGAAGACGGTGGAAATGCGCTGGAAGCCATGATTGCCATGGCAGCGGTGATTACTGTGGTATACCCGCATATGAACTCAATTGGCGGCGATAATTTTTGGCTGTTTTACGATGCAAAGAAAAAGGTGGTCAAAGGAATCAACGGAAGCGGCCGATCGGGAAAAAACGCTTCGATAGATTGGTATAAGGAGCGGGGATGGACGGCGATACCTGCCCGGGGCTATGAAGCGGCCAACACGGTTCCCGGTGCGGTATCCGGCTGGGATATGGCTTATACATACAGTAAGGAGAGCATGGGCGGACGGCGGACTTGGCGGGAATTGCTGGAGCCGGCGGTGCAGCTGGCTGACGGCGGTTTTCCTGTTTCTGACAGTCAGGCCTATTGGACGAAGATGAATGTGCAGGAAGGAAACGATCGAAACTTGCAGCGTTTCCCCGGATTTTCCCGTACGTTTTTGCGCGGCGGAAGGCCTTATGAAGCTGGAGAGCGGTTTCGGCAGCGGGAGCTTGCAGATACGCTGGCCTATTTGCAGGAGACTGGGGCGGCAGGATTTTATACCGGAAAAATCGCCCGGCAGATTGCCGCGGAAATGGCGGCTGGCAATGGGCTGCTTACAGAAGAAGATTTCTCCGGTCATCAGGCAAGGTGGGAAGAACCGCTGTATGTACCGTACCGCAGCGGCATGGCGGCAAACTTGCCGCCTAATACACAAGGCATGGCATCACTGGAGATCCTGAATATATTGAATCAGTGGGATCTTGGCCGGATACCGGAAGGTTCCGCCGCATATTATCAGCTGATGATCGAAGCGGCCAAAGAAGCGTTTGCCGATCGGGATCAGTATTTGACGGATCCGGATTTTGCCGATATTCCTCTAAAAGAACTGCTTTCTCCGGCGCACGGCAAAAAGCAGGCGGAGGCAATACGCCGGCGGACTAAGTGGTCGGATGCGGGGCTGCTGGATCCTAAAGGCGACACGGTTTGGCTGGGGGCGGTCGATGAAGAAGGAAATGCCGTATCGATGATACAGAGTATTTACTATGATTTTGGCTCCGGGATCGTGGCAGGCGGTACGGGAATTACTTTGCAAAACCGCGGCTCGTTCTTTTCCCTCGATCCGGGGCACATAAATCGGCTGGAACCGCGGAAGCGAACCTTTCATACCCTGAATCCGCCGATGCTCTTTAAAGACGGCAAGTCCTGGCTGGTATACGGAACGATGGGCGGAGAAGGACAGCCGCAGACGCAGGCGGCGCTGGTGACCCGCATTATCGATTACGGGTTTTCACCAAGCCGGGCGATCGATGCGTCGAGATGGCTGTATGGACGGTCTTGGGGAGAAGCAGTCAATTCGGTGCGGATAGAAGGCCGGGCAGCGGCGGAGGTTTTTCAGGAATTAGAAGGCCTGGGCTATCCCGTACAGCGGTGCGAGGATTATACAGATGTAATGGGCCATGCCGGTGCGATCTATATTGATCCGGATACGGGAATGCGGACGGCTGGCGCAGATCCTCGAAGCGACGGCGCTGCAGAAGCGGCAGCGCCCTGCAGAAAGAAATAAAAAGAGAGGCAGCAGGACGAGTGATTCTTCCTGCCGCCTCCCTTTTTATTTGGCGATGGTCATGATATAGTAAATGTATGAAATTATAAGTCCAGGACCATATCGTACCAAACACTGCCGCCGTGGACGGACTGGGAAACGCCGTGATTTACATAGCCGAATTTTTCATAGTAATGGATTTTCTCTTCTTTGCAGGTGAGCACCATTTTTTGTTTGCCCATGCGGCGGGCTTTTTCGATGAAAGAGCGCATCAGTGTGCTGCCGATTCCCTGATGGCGTTTTTCCGGGCTGGTGGCAAGACCGAAGATCATTTGGTTTTGGCCGCAGGGCTCGTGGCCGCCGTCTGGGCTGTACAACTCGTCGCAAATCGCTTCTTTGCTGCTGCAGCAGCCGTTGATAAGACCGATGATGCGGTTATTTTCTTCTGCTACATAAAAGCTTTCGGGAAACGTTTGTATCCGATATAGAAATGAATCGCGGGTAGCCGCTTCCTCCGGGGGAAAACAGCGGGCTTCCAGAGCGGTGACCGCTTCCAGATCGTCCATAGTTACTTGCCTGATAGTATACATGTAGACAACATCCTCCTTTTGCTATGTAACTATTATACCATAAGATTTTTGGTTTGTTCCTTCTATTATCAGTGCAAATAGTATATAATAAGAATGTTAAGGTTGAGTAGGAAAAGAGGTTTTTCATGAAACGCGTATGGATAGACGTAAAGAGCTTGCAACGATTTCCCGACGGACACAGCGAAACGATTGAGCTGAATACGGAAGGGACTTGGGAAGAAGCTGACGGCGTCCAGTATATTCGGTATGAAGAAACGGAGCTGACCGGCATGGACGGCGTGCAGACGGAAGTGCGTATTTATGCAGATCATGCAGAAGTACAGCGGACCGGAAAGATTCGGCTGTATCAGGAGTTTCGGCCGAATATGCTGCATGAAGCGGAGTATGAGACTCCCTTTGGAAAGATGACGCTCCATATGGAAACCGTAGAATTGATCAACACGATAGCAGACGGCAGCGGAGATATGAAGGTCGGCTATGATGTCTCGATAGAAGGCATGGGCGCTTTGTATAACGAGCTGTCTATTACAGTGCGGGAGGAAAAGAATTAACATGGATATGAAAGAATTATTGGCGAACGGGATACAGGAAGCGGTGCAGAAAGCGGTAGCCGCAGGGACGCTCCCGGAAGGGGAATACCCGGAGCCGGCGCTGGAAGTGCCGCCGCAGAAAGAGTTCGGTGATTTTGCTACGAACTTTGCCATGCAGTCTGCACGTATTGCACGGCGGGCTCCGAAACAGATCGCTGAAGCTATCGTGGCGCAGATGACATATCCGTGGCTGGTGAAGGCAGAAATAGCCGGCGCCGGATTCATCAACTTTTTCTTGAATCACAATGTATTGTATGATACATTGCGCCATATCCTTGAACAGGGCGAAAATTATGGGAATGCGCCGACTCGCGAAGAGGATACGGTACAGATCGAATATGTCAGCGCCAATCCGACGGGGCCTCTTCATGTAGGGCATGGCCGCGGCGCGGCATATGGCAGCGCGTTGGTAAACTTGATGCGGGCTGCCGGCTATCAGGTAGAAGCGGAATATTATATCAATGACGCTGGCAATCAGATCAATAATTTGGCGGCCTCTGTGAACGCCCGCTATTTGGAATTGTTCGGACAGACGGTAGAATTTCCGGAAAACGGGTATCATGGTGCCGATATCATCGATACCGCCAAAGCGATCAAGGAAGCGGAAGGCGACCGCTACCTTTCGATGGACGAAGAAAAACGGCTGGAAATCTTTAAGGAACGGGCGCTGCAGGAAAAGCTGAAAGCGCTGAAAGAAGATTTGAAACGGTTCCGGGTCGAATATGACCGGTGGTTCAGCGAACGGACTCTGCATCCGGAGGCGATCCAGGCGGCTTGTGAAGAGCTCAAAGCGCGGGGCAAAGCCTATGAAAAAGACGGCGCTCTTTGGCTGGCATCTATGCAGTATGGCGACGACAAAGATCGGGTAATCATCCGGGAAAACGGTGTTCCGACGTATTTAGCGGCGGATATTGCCTATCATAAAGATAAATACGATCGAAAATTCAAGCAGCTGATCAATATTTGGGGCGCCGATCATCATGGCTATGTTGCCCGGGTTAAAGCGTCGATGGAAGCGCTCGGTTATGATCCGGATAAATTAGAAGTATTGCTCCTGCAGATGGTTCGTCTGCTGAGAAATGGGGAAATGGTAAAACTTTCCAAACGGACGGGACAGACGATTACGCTTAATGAACTGATTGAAGAAGTTGGTACGGACGCAGCGCGGTATTTCTTTATTATGCGTTCGCTCGACAGCCAGCTCGATTTTGATTTGGAATTGGCAAAATCCCGCAGCAGCGACAATCCGGTGTATTATATCCAGTATGCGCATGCCCGGATATACAGCATTTACCGCCAGGTAGAAGAAGCGGGCATCACGCTGAAAGAATGGGAAACAATCGACTGGAGCACATTAAAAGAAGAAGAAGAAATGGAACTGATCAAGAAAATGGCCGCGTTCCCGGAAGAAGTGCAGATGGCTGCCAAAGAACGGGCGCCCCATCGGATTGCCCGGTATGTATATGAACTGGCAGGACTGTTCCATCAATTCTATAACCACTGCCGGATTTTGGGTGTGGAACCGGGATTGCAGCAGGCTCGTCTGGCATTGATTACGGCGGTGTGGATTACGATCACAAACGGGCTGACGATTTTAGGGGTATCCGCTCCGGAAAAAATGTAAGAGAAGTATTGGCGAAGGTCAGGAAGATAAAACGGGCAGCGCCCCGAAATAACTAGGGAGGCATTATGGCAAAGTATATTTTTGTAACAGGCGGTGTGGTATCCTCGCTTGGCAAAGGGATCACGGCAGCATCTTTGGGACGGCTTTTAAAGAATCGCGGTTATCATGTAACGATTCAGAAATTTGATCCTTATATCAATATCGACCCCGGTACGATGAGTCCGTACCAGCATGGCGAAGTATTCGTAACGGACGACGGTGCGGAAACGGATTTGGATTTGGGTCACTATGAACGTTTCATTGATATTAACTTGGGCAAAAACTCGAATGTGACGGCAGGCAAAGTATATTGGTCTGTTATCAATAAAGAACGGCACGGCGACTACCTGGGCAATACGGTACAGGTTATTCCGCATATTACCAATGAGATTAAAGAACGGGTATACAGCGTCGGCAACGATGATAAAGCAGACGTTATCATTACTGAGATCGGCGGTACGGTAGGGGATATCGAAAGTCTGCCGTTCCTGGAAGCGATCCGTCAGGTCAAAAAAGAAGTGGGCCGCAACGACGTATTGTACATTCACGTTACGTTGGTGCCGTATATCGGCGCTGCCGGCGAACTGAAAACCAAACCGACGCAGCACAGCGTAAAAGAACTGCGGAGCATCGGGATTCAGCCGGACATCATTGTTTGCCGGTCCGAACATCACATTTCTCAGGAAATGAAAGAAAAACTGGCGCTGTTCTGCGACGTAGATGCAAATGCGGTTATTCAGAATGCAACGGCAAAGAGCATTTATGAAGTGCCGCTGCTCATGGCAGAAGAAGGACTGGATCGCATTGTACTGGAAAAACTCGATCTTCCGGACACGCCTTGCGATATGACGGAATGGAAAGAAATGGTGCATAAGATCTACCATCCGGAACGGGAAATCACCGTAGGTCTGGTAGGGAAATACGTAGCGCTGCACGATGCTTATCTGAGTGTGGCAGAAGCCTTGTATCATGCAGGGATTGCGTATGACACGAAAGTCAATATTAAATGGATTGATTCCGAAGAGCTGGAAGAGCAGGATGTGGCAGAAGTATTGGCCGGCCTGCAGGGGATTGTCGTACCGGGCGGTTTCGGCAATCGCGGCGTAGAAGGCAAAATCAAAGCGATCCAGTATGCCCGTGAAAATAAACTGCCGTTCCTGGGACTGTGCCTGGGCATGCAGTGCGCGGTAATGGAATTTGCCCGGAACGTATGCGGTATGACGGGGGCAACGTCTTCCGAATTTGATGAATCTGCAAAATATCCGGTCATCGATTTGATGGCGGACCAGGTAGACGTAGCCGATAAAGGCGGTACGATGCGTCTGGGTCAGTATCCGTGCAAGATCAAACCGGGAACGAAAGCAGCGGAAGTATACGGCGCAGAACTCATAAGTGAACGCCATCGCCATCGTTATGAATTTAACAATGCGTTCCGTGCGGAAATGGAAGCCAAAGGGCTGACGATCAGCGGTACGAGTCCGGATGACCGATTGGTAGAAATGGTAGAACTCACGAGCCATCCGTGGTTTGTCAGCTGCCAGTTCCATCCGGAACTGAAATCCCGGCCGACCAAAGCCCATCCGCTTTTCAAAGGATTGGTTAAAGCGGCCATCGATATGGCAAAATAAAATATCAGTAAACAGCGTTGACACATTGCGGTCGGCGCTGTTTTTGATTTTAGAGAACGGTAAGAATAAAAGAACGTGGTGAAGCGATAGAAGAAAAGGGCGCAGCGGAACGAATTTATTTTATAAAATCGAAATCTATGGTAAGATAATAATTCAGGAAGCAGTATTATTTAGCAGCGCCTGAACGATAAAGGTTTATAGGACGTTATATAAAGGAGTATAAGATGGATCAAAAAAAGAAACGTTGGTGTATTGGTCTTTTGGCCGCAGCTGTCATTGGCGCCGGCATGGTTTCAACGGCAGAAAAACATAGTGCAGGATTTAAGAATACCGGCCATGTAGCCGTTATCCGCGTACAGGGGCCGATCACTGGAGGAGACAGCGGTTCGCTGCTGCAAAGCGGAGAAGGCGTAACCTCGGGACAGCTGATGAAAGAATTTCGGGAAGCCCGGAAAGATGAAAATGTAAAAGCGGTATTGCTGCGTTTGGACAGCCCGGGCGGCAGCGCTTCGGCGGCACAGGAAATCGCCTGGGAAATAGATAAGTATAAAGATGCGGGCAAGCCGTTGATCGTATCCATAGGAGATACGGCAGCTTCCGCCGCCTATTGGCTGGCGTCCAAAGGAGATACCGTATATGCCAATCCCGGAACCATGACCGGAAGTATTGGCGTATATATGGAATATTATAATGTGCAGGAACTGGCCGATAAGCTCGGAGTAACGGAAGAAAAAATAAAATCCGGGAAACACAAAGATATTTTTTCGCCGTTTAGAGAGATGACGGAAGAAGAACGGGCCATTGTGCAGGGCATGGTCAATGATATTTATGAACAATTTTTAGATGAAGTGGCAAAAGGCCGGCATATGGATAAAGAAGAAGTCCGGCAGTTGGCGGACGGCCGGATTTATACCGGGCGGCAGGCGTTAGATAAAAAATTAGTGGATAAAATGGGAAATTACTATGACGCACTGGAAGCGGCAGCCGAAGCCGGCGGATTAAATACCGTGGATATCCCGGTCGTAGAATATGGAAAACCCAATTCGCTGGCAGCGCTGCTGCAGGGCTATGGCCGGACGAATCTGGAAAGCGAATTATGGACACGGCTGCTGCCTAGACTGACCATGCGGCAAGAGGAGGGACGGCTATGATGACCTATATCTTGCAGGCGCTGGAATTGGCCTATGATGTGCTCACGGCTCCAAAGGCCGCCCTTTTGCGGATCAGCCGGGAAGAATTGTATAAACCGGGCATCGTCATTTATATGTTCCCGTTTATAGCCGGAGCGCTGGCGCTGTCGGCGGCGTCTGGCGGAGGCTGGGAATTTTTGCTCAGCAGTATGATCAGCGGCGGTATCGCGTTATTTATTCTGACCGCCTTTGTTCATTTATCGGCGGTTATTTTGGGCGGTCACGGATCTATCCGCGGTATGGCGTCCTGTTTTCTATATACCGGGCTGCCGGCAAACTTTTTGCTGCTGACGGCAATTTTGGAATCCGTTTTGCCTCATAGCCTGATCTCGCTCTTATCGTCGGCTGTTTCTCTATGGATGCTGGCGCTTCATGTATTGGCGGTAGCGGAAAATTATGGAATGGGATATATACGGTCTTTTATTGCCCTCTTTTTCCCGGTACTCATTCTTTTATCACTGCTGTTTCTCATTCTGTTCGCGGCATTTGCCAGCTTGCTGGGAGCAATGGAAGCCGCGCTGCTGGGGTAAGCGATGAATATATCTTATATCTATATATTAGGTCTGGCAGGCTTTGTTTCTGCGGCAGATAACTGGTTCGTTTCTCCGGCACTGCCGGCCATTGCCGAGGGTCTGGGCGTGACGGCAGCGGCGGCAGTGGGAATATTGACCGCATATCTGATTCCCTACGGCATATTGCAGCCTGTATATGGATTTTGGGGAGACAGGATTGGCAAAGTGCGGCTGCTGCAGATACTGACCGCCGGATTGGCAGCGGGAGCTGCTGGGTGTGCGGTATCTCAAAGCCTGGAAATGCTCATGGTGTTTCGCTTTCTGACCGGTTGGTTTGCCGCTGGGGTTATTGCCGTATCGCTGGGGATTATCGGCGACAGAGAGCCTGCAGAACGGCGGCAGCACGGCGTGGGCCTATTTATGGGACTTGTTTTTCTCGGGCAGGGCACAAGCGCCGGATTAGGCGGCGTGCTGGCAGAATATACGGGCTGGCAAGGGGCGTTTCTGCTCTTTGCGTTCTTATCTTTGCTTGCCTGCGGTGCCTGCTTATGGATTCGGAAAGAGGAAACCTCGGAAAAAAGAGCGGCGTCTGCCGGATTTTATACGGTGCTGAAAGAGATGCTGCATCATGGGCTCGGCCGAAAATTATTTTTGCTGGCGCTGTATGCAGGGATCTGTTTGATTGGCGCGTATTCATTTTTTGGCGCGTATTTGCATGACCGATTTGGACTGAACTATATGGAATGCGGTTTGGCGGTGATGGCGTATGGGCTGGCCTGCCTGTTCGGCGGCCGGTGGGTCGGGTGGCTGTGCCGCTATTTAGGACGGCCGCTGGTACTAAAAAGCGGAGCGGCGCTTGCTGCGGCAGGGCTGCTGTTTCTCTGGCAGGCAGCTGCCTGGGAATTGGCGGTTATTGGCATCGCTCTGTTTGGATTTGCCTATATCTTTATTCAATCCTCCTTAGCGGCGCTGGCGTTTTCTGTTTCAGAAACATACCGGGGCATGGCGTCCGGCCTGGTTGGTACGGGCTTATTTTGCGGAGGCGGCATAGGCAGCGCCGTCGGATCTGTTCTGTGGAACCGAGGCGGTTACGAGCCGCTTTGGACGGTATTTCTAGCCGGTGCGGCAATCCTGTATGTGCTGATATATTCGTTTGTGAAGTCAGAATGTGAAGGCAGATAAAGAAGGATAGAGAAAATGCCCAGCTTGTATAAGCGGGGCATTTTTTCTATTCCGTAACTTCTCGAATGCAGTAAAGCGCTTGGGATGCCCGGGGAAATCCGATAAACGGCAGGCACTGCATAACTGCGGCAATCAACGTATCTCTGGAGGTGCCGAGCCGTATATTGGCTGCGGCATGCAGTTGGAGAGAATAATTGCTTACGCCAAGACTGGCCGCCGCGCAGAAGGCGAGCAATTCGCGGGTTGCCAGATCCAGCGCGCTTCGCGAATAAAAATCGCCGCAGCAAAACGCGGTCCAATAGCTGCCGAACGATTTCATGTTATCAGGAATATCATTGAGAATGTGCGCGAGCATCTGCGGTTCAAACAGCTTTTCCTGAATGGATTTTCCCGCTTCCTGGCGAGTGTCTTCCGTTACGTTTCCCTGTGCTTTTAAATTACGGGAAAGGCCGGCGGCAGAAAAGGCGGCATTGATTTCGTCCAGCGCAGCTTGCACCCGTTCGATGCCGATATACGGAGTGCATTGATAAATAGCTTCTTTGATGGCTTCTGGCGGCGTGCCGACTGTCAGCGCGGCAGTCGTATAATGACGCAGCGGCTTGATGGTTTGACTGGCAGTGAGCGTGGCAAGAAGAATCAGCGCCCGCTGTATATCGGTGAGCGCGCCGTATTCTAAGATCTCTCCGCAGAAAAAGGATTCCACGATCCGTTGGAATTCCGGATCTTTGCCTCCTTTAAATAAATGATTTTTTTGAAACCATTTTTGACAGTTTGCTTTTCGCTGCTGTTTTCTATCCATACCGGTACCTCCTTTAGTTGAAAAGAGAACAAGTTATATTCTATATTTCGGGAAAAAAGAGGCAGATTCCTGGCGGATACATCTAAAGATTTGCTAAACTATTGAAAAATAAAAACAAAGAGATGTGATATAATTAAAAAACAGAAAGGAGCGAGGCGCATGAATACATTGCTGATGGCTATGACGGAATATTTCCGCGGCGACCCGAAACGGGTGCAGCATCTTTTGAAAGTATATACCTTGGCTCATTGGATTGGAACGGAAGAAGGGCTGGACGAACGGACGCAGTATATATTGGACGGAGCTGCCTGCGTCCACGATATTGGGATACGGGAAGGAGAGCGGCGATTTGGCCGAAATGACGGCGCGATCCAGGAAGAGCTGGGACCGAAAGAAGCCGATACGCTGCTGCAGCGGCTGGGCTGGGACGAAGAAGCTCGGCAGCGCATATGCTGGCTGGTAGGCCGGCATCATCAGTATGAAAAGATAATGGACCTGGATCATCAGATCCTGATAGAAGCAGATTTATTGGTAAATGCTTGGGAAGATCAGCTATCTGCCGCCGCATGCCGGCAGATAGGCGAACGCCATATTCGGACAAAGACGGGCAAGCGGATATGGGAGCTGCTCTTTTCTTTTGCTTCCCGTGAAGCATTATCCAGGGATAAAGAAAAAGAGCAGCGGGATAAAAAGGTGCGGGAACTGATGGAAAAACGGCGGAGCATGAGAAACGATTGGGATCGGTTTTAAAGAGAGGCACCGCTTGTTTGGCATCATAACGATCGATAGAGAAAACCTCCGGCTTCGCCGCATATGCGGCAGGGCCGGAGGTTTTTTATCAGTATAGGAAGTTGTTACGGCTCAGGAGTGCCGGTAAAATGCATTTCCTCTGCATAGGCAGATTTAGCGGCTTTGAGCGTGATATAATTTTGCGCCGTCATCAATTCCAGGACGAGCCGTTGTTTTTCTTTGGCTCCTTTGTAATTGACGAACGGATTGAGATAAGACGGAGCCTGCGGGAGACCGGCGAGCATAGCGCTTTGCCCCAGAGTCAGTTTCTGCGGCACCGTATCAAAATAAATGCGGCTCGCTTCTTGGATGCCGTAAGCGTTCGCGCCAAAATAAGCGGTGTTCAGGTACATGGCCAAAATTTCTTGTTTAGAATAGTGGCGTTCTAATAAGATGGCCAGCAGGAGCTCTTCCGCTTTGCGGGAGAACGTGCGCTCCTGAGATAAAAAAAGGTTTTTGGCGACTTGCTGGGTAATGGTGCTTCCTCCTTCTACGGTATCGCCGGACTGGAAATTGGCAAAAGCCGCGCGGCCAATGCCGATGAAATCAATCGGGCCATGTTCATAATACCGTTTGTCCTCCGTAGCAATGAGTGCCTGCTGCAAAGAAACCGGGATCTCCTCAATAGGTACATAGTCGGTATCCGCCAGCAGACGATCGGTAGTTTCTTTAAAATGAAGATAGAGATCTTTTTTATTAAGGACTGCCGAGGCAGCCTGCGGGAGTTCGGGAACCGTAAGTGCCTCTGTTTCTTCGCGGTCTGCGATCCCCAGGCGAACCAGTATGTCGGTAAGTGAAGAACGAGAGCTCTGCTCGGAATCTGCGGAACGGGAGCTGCTGAGGTGCTGCGGGGCCGCAGTACGATTTGCAGACAGAGTCCCCAAATTGGGAAAATCAAAAAAGTATACGCTGCAAAAAGCAAGCAGAAAGCCGATGAGATATTTTTTCATATTCCCTCCTTATCTTATTTGTTTATTGTAGTGCATTCGTCCGCTTTTGGCTACTCGTATAACTATTTGGATAAAAAAACGCATAATAAGCATAAAAATGAATTATTAAAATTTTTTTAGAAAAGTGTTGAAATTTTATGCACGATTGATGTATAATTACAAGCGTAGCAAACAGATAGAAACATGAGTTGAGCGAAATCAGGGGAGGAAATATATCATGGCAAACAACACTGTTAAGAAAGTCGTATTAGCATATTCCGGCGGATTGGATACTTCCGTTATCATTCCGTGGTTGAAAGAAAATTATGAAGGCTGCGAGGTTATCGCAGTTTGTGCGGACTTGGGGCAGCCGGAAGATTTTGCGGCAATTGAAAAGAAAGCGATTGCTTCCGGTGCGTCCAAAGCATTTGTCCTTGACGTAAAACAGGACTTTTTGGAAAACTATGTATGGCCGGTCGTGCAGTCCGGCGCGGTATATGAAGGAAAATATTTGCTGGGCACTTCTTTTGCAAGACCGGTTATTGCAAAGAAACTGGTAGAAATCGCAAAACAAGAAGGGGCAGATGCGATCGCGCATGGGGCTACCGGTAAAGGCAATGACCAGGTTCGGTTTGAATTGACGATCAAAGCCTTGGCGCCGGAATATAAAATCATTGCTCCGTGGCGGCTGTGGGATATTAAATCGAGAGAAGACGCGTTGGAATTTGCGGCGAAGCACAATGTGCCGATTGCCCAGCAGACGAGCGATAAACCGTATCCTTACAGCATGGACTGGAACATTTGGCATTTGAGCCATGAAGGCGCTGATCTGGAAAATCCTTGGAATGCGCCGCAGGACATGGTATACCAGGTAACGAAAACACCGGAACAGGCTCCGGATACGCCGACGTATATTACGCTTGACTTTGAAAAAGGGATTCCGGTTGCATTGAACGGCAAAAAACTTGGCGCTGTAGAAATGATGGAAGAATTGAATGCCATCGGGGCAGAAAACGGTATCGGAATCGTAGATATCGTAGAAAACCGGTTGGTAGGCATGAAATCCAGAGGGATCTATGAAAATCCGGGCGGGGCAATCCTCGTATATGCCCACAGAGAATTGGAATATCTGTGCCTGGACAGAGCGACGATGCACTATAAAGAACAAATGAGCATCAAATACGGAGAACTCGTTTACGACGGCATGTGGTTCTCGCCGTTGAGAGAAGCGCTGCAGGCCTTTGTAGATAAAACGCAGGAAACGGTTACGGGCACCGTACAGCTCAAACTGTATAAAGGCAACATCATCAGCGCCGGCAGCCAGTCGCCGTATTCTCTCTACAGTGAAGAATTCGTTACCTTCGGAGAAGACGAAGTATATAATCAGGCGGATGCAGAAGGATTTATCAATCTTTTCGGACTGCCGCTGAAAATAAATGCGTTAATGAAACAGAAACAGGAGAAAAAATAAAATGAAATTATGGGGTGGCCGTTTTACAAAAGCTACCGACAAACGGGTGGAAGAGTTCAACTCTTCCATCCAATTTGATTGTCGGATGTATGCAGAAGATATAGCCGGCAGTTTGACGCATGCTGCGATGCTGGCAAAACAGGGGATCATTTCTCCGGAAGATGAGCAGGCGATCGCTAAAGGACTGCGGGCAATTTATCAGCAGATAGAAAATGAAGAATTTCCCTTTTCCATTGAATTGGAAGACATTCATATGAATATAGAAAAAAGACTGACCGACGCGATTGGAGAAGCGGGCGGCCGTTTGCATACGGGACGGAGCCGCAATGACCAATGCGCGTTGGACGGGCACATGTATATGCGCCGGGAGATTGCCTCTATTGCTGAACTGGTGATAGAACTGCAAAAGGCGATATTAGACTGTGCGGAAAAATACAAAGAGGTGATCATACCGGGATATACCCATTTGCAGCGGGCGCAGCCGGTCTTGTTCAGCCATCATATGATGGTGTATTTTTCCATGCTTTGCCGGGATTTCCGCCGCCTTTGCGGGGCGTGGACCGCAGCGGATATGATGCCGCTGGGAGCCGGTGCACTGGCTGGCACTACCTATCCGCTGGATCAGGAATACGTGGCGGACGCGCTGGCATTTGGTGCGATCTATGACAACAGCATGGACGCGGTAAGCGATCGGGATTATTTTATCGAGTTTTTAAGTGCTGCGTCGATGCTGATGATGCATCTAAGCCGGCTCAGCGAAGAATTTATCCTCTGGTCCAGTCAGGAATTTTCTTTTATTGAATTAGACGACGCGCACTGCACCGGATCGAGCATCATGCCGCAGAAGAAAAATCCGGATATCTGCGAATTGGTACGGGGTAAAACCGGCCGGGTGTACGGTCATTTAATGGGACTGCTGACTACGGTCAAAGGATTGCCGCTGGCATATAATAAGGATTTGCAGGAAGATAAAGAAGGCGTTTTCGATACGATCGATACCCTCAAATTTGCGCTGGGTATTTACCGGGATATGATCGCCGGCATGAAAGTAAACGGGGAGCATACGCGGCAAGTGCTGGAAGCGGACTTTTCCAACGCTACGGACATGGCCGATTATTTGGCAAAAAAAGGACTGCCGTTCCGGCAGGCGCATGCAGTAGTGGGAAAAGCGGTGCAGTATTGCATTGGCCAAGGAAAAGTATTGCAGCAGCTGACGATGGAAGAATTTAAAAATCTGTCGCCTCTTTTTGAGGACGATATCCATAACGCGCTGGCAATCGAAACCTGCATACGCAATCGAAACACGTATAACGGCACGGGACCGGCATCGCTGAAACGGCAGCTGGCTTCCGGCAGACAAGGGATAGAACGAGAAGAAGCCGTGCTGGCGGATTGGAAAGACGTGCTCCAGACGGCGTACGCTGTTTTAAAAGAATAAGGATATAACCAAACTGCCGGTTTCGGGAAAAGGCTCTCGGAAACGGCAGTTTTGCATTTCATTCATATCGGGGTTCTTGATTTGCTATCGGAATATCGAGAAAATCTCTTGCTTAGAGCCGCTCTTTACGATACGGTTAGAAAGCAAAAAATGAATGGAGGAAATCCGATGACAAATAAGAAAACATCGATTATTCAGCTTACGTGGCCCATCTTTATAGAAATATTGCTGCAGATGATGGTGGGAAACGTAGATCAGTTTATGCTGAGTCACTATTCCCAGCAATCGGTTGCGGCGGTAGGCAATGCAAATCAGATCATTAATATCGTGATCATTGCGATGAGTGTGGTCAGCATGGCGGCGACGATCCTGATCGCCCAGTACCGCGGGGCCGGCGATTGGGAAAAAACAGCGGAAGTCTGCACCGTATCCTTGGCGGCGAATACCTGTCTGGGAATTGGGATCAGTATACTGCTGTATACCTGTGATGACTGGTTTCTCCATCTGCTGGGAGTGCCGGCGGAAATATGGGAAGATGCGGCGCTGTTCCTGCGTAATATCGGCGCACTGATTTTTATCCAGGCTATGTATATATCCTTTATTTCTTTTTTTCGCGGCTATTCATTGGTAAAAATTACCATGCTCTGCTCCGTGGTGATCAATATTTTAAACATTGCCGGAAACTGCGTGCTGATTCACGGCTGGGGGCCGATTCCTTCACTGGGGGTGCTGGGCGTAACCTTATCGACGAACCTGAGCAAATTATTGGGACTGGCGCTGATCATCGCCTTGTTTCGCCGCTATATTTCTCTGCCGTTATCTAGGAAATATCTTACCCCATTTCCTAAAAAGACCTTGTACCGCATTTTGTATCTGGGGCTGCCGTCTGGAGGAGAGTCGCTGAGCTATCAGATATCGCAGCTGGTGATCATGAAATTTGTCAATGTCTTTGGGATTGTCGTGATTACCACGAAAGTGTATGCTTATATTATCGCCATGTTTTGTTATATCTATACCCAGGCGCTGGCCATGGCTACGCAGATCCTGGTCGGCTATCTGATTGGCGCGGGAGATTATGCGTCGGTCAATCGGCGTGTATGGAAAACGATTCGCATGGCGGTCCTTATCAGTACGGCGGTGACAGTCTGCTTATATCTGAACAGCGATGCGGTTTATGGTATATTTACGGACGATCCGGAGGTTAAAGCGTTGGGACGGCATATATTTTTGATAGAAATATTCCTGGAAATGGGCAGGGCCGTCAATATCGTGATGGTCATGGCGCTGCAGGCTGCCGGAGATATCAAAGGGCCCGTTACGATCGGTCTTTTATTCATGTGGATCGTGGCGGTCGGCGGTGCCTATATCCTGGGATTAGGATTGGAATGGGGCTTGATCGGTATTTGGCTGGCCATGATGGCAGACGAATGCCTGCGGGCGCTTGTGTTTATACAGCGCTGGCGATCCGGCGTCTGGCGTCCTGCCCGAGCATAAGCACACGCGGATACCCTGAGGGCGTTTTTGCGGAAGGAAAGAAAAACAGACAAGTAATACAATCCCCCTGATGAATTATGGAAGGACATCAGGGGGATTGCTGTACATATATGTGCAAAAGAGCCTGGCTGTAATCGAGGTCCTACTGAAAAAAGCTGCTTGCTTTTGCACTTGCTATACACGTACAGGGGAAAACAATGGTCAAGGATGCAGCTGGATTGCGTCATATTCTTCTGTCCAGCTGCATAATTGCGAAGGGCATAAAGCTTGCTGTACTGTGTCAAGGCAGGGAGCACACCTGGGGTTCTTTGGGAACACAGCTAAAATAAGAACGGCTCTGCTTATGCAGCGCCGTTCTCGTAAAAATTGTATTTATTGTTTTATATGAGAGAGTTTTTACTGTTTGCAAAATATGGTTTAGAGCATAGCGGATAACGTTTAGCTTTATAAGGAAACTGTGTCGGCTTTGGCAGCGCGGGATGTTTCCCATAACATATAGAAATGCTGGAAATACCGGACTGTCACATACAGAACGATGAGGGTAGAGAAAATCATTTCTGCATAAAAGAGCAGGATCAAGGCATCGTGAATGATATAGCCGGCGTTAGAAAAATAAGCGAGCGTTTGTTTTAATGCCGTTGCCGTAATAACGAAGGGGAAAGTAAATGCGGCATAACTGGGATAAAAGGGAAGCCGCAGCAGCTTAGGCAGTTTGCACAGTACAAAAAGGTACAGCGCCTGGGCGGCGATTTCCATGATGAGGATCATAAGCAGGGATTTTTCAGGAACTACCGCAAAATACCCGGCCAGACTCAGGCTCATCGGCGCAGTATAAATGCAAAGAAGCGGTTTGGCCGGTTCCGCTACGGGCAGATGATAATACCGGTACGTAACGAGGGCGAGCATAACCATATATAAAACAAAGCCAAACCAGAAAATATAATTGCCCAGCGTCATATAGCCAAAGGCTGGGGCTGTAACCGCACCGACAACGATACCGACATAGGTAATAAAAAAGGTGGGGAATACATGCTTTAGCTGGAGATTCACAACAAAATAACGCGTGAACCACAAAATGAGCAGCGCATGAGATGCAACGGACAAGATCCAGATAATTTCCGCCGTAAGAGGCAGGATATCTTTAATGTATGTTGCCAGCTGCATAAAGGACATAAAAAAGGTAGCCGATACACTGGCCATAATAGGATTGCCCGTCATATCCTGATGGATGGACATCGGATACCGCAGAATGCGGAGCAGAAGCAAGAATCCGAGAAGCGCCGATACAGCGCCGCAAAATAATTTGGCTTCCACCGCATAGGGGGCCAGCAGATTGCCGAGAGCGGCAAGGCCGAGCATGACGCCGGCAGTAGGAATAGGAACAGATTTTATCATATAGCACACTCCTCTAACGAATACATGAAATAAGTCGTTCGTGATGTGTTTTAGTATACGCCCTCTCTATACATATGTAAAATTGTATAATAAAATAAAGGTAAAAGGTAAATGCCTATGGAAAGGCGGGAAATCAGGTGACACTGCGGCATCTAAAGATATTTATTACTGTCTGCAAAACCGGCTCCATGACGCAGGCGGCGAAAGAATTATACATGACCCAGCCGTCGGTCAGTCAGGCAGTGAATGAATTGGAAGAAGAATACGGCGTGCGGCTGTTTGATCGGCTGAACCGAAAACTATATGTGACGGAAGCGGGGGAAACGCTGCTGGTATATGCAAGGCGAATGATGGCGCTGAACGGAACGATACAGCGCGTGATGAGCCGGTATCATCAGCTGTTTTTTCTGCGGATCGGCGCTACTTTGACCATTGGAGAAACGATGTTTGTTCCGTTGCTGGCCAAATTAAAAGAAACCTACCCTTCCGGCCGGATAGAATCAATGATCGCCAATACTGCGGCAGTAGAAGAACTTTTACTGCAGGACAAATTAGATGTGGCGCTGGCAGAAGGAAAGATTCACTCGGAATTTATAAAAACAGAACCGTTTTATCAAGACGAACTGATTTTAGTGGCAGCGCCGGATCACCCTTTAGCCGGAAGAACGGTAAAAAAAGAAGAAATCGCTTCCAGCCTGGTATTAATACGCGAAGAAGGAAGCGGGACGCGAATCATTTTTGAAGAAACCATGCGTCTCCATCATGCAGCATATACGATACAAGGGATTTACAATGGGGCAGAAGTACTCAAACAAGCGGCGCGGGCCGGATTGGGCATCGCCGTATTATCCCGGCTGTCAGCAGAAAAAGAATTGGCAAGAGAGGAACTAAAAGAAATCCAGATAGAAGGAATACAATTTCTACGAAACTTTTCTGTGGCGTATCACAAAGATAAAGAACAGGTGCGGGAAGTCCAAGCCATTATTTCCTGGGCTCGGAATGAGCGGGAAAGAAGCGGCGAAAGCTGGTAACGAAGGCGCAGAAAAAGATGCGCCTTCGTTTTTTTATAAAAAAGCAAAAAAAGTAGTTGACAGAGGGATTGGGAAATGATAAGATATCCAAGTCGCACCGATGAGGCAGCCGCCTCACCGAGACGTTGAAAAAAATGTGTTGACAGGGAAAACAAAACCTGATACAATACATAAAGTCGCTAAGCGACATCGGCCTTTGAAAACTGAACAATGTATGAACTACAAATGCCAGAGTGCGGTGTCTAATAGACATCAATAAACAGGTAAGAAACAATAATTACTGGATAAAGAGCTATATCAGCTTATCCAAGACATATCTTGGAGAGTTTGATCCTGGCTCAGGACGAACGCTGGCGGCGTGCTTAACACATGC
>UREG01000018.1 GCA_900546795.1 uncultured Veillonellaceae bacterium
AAAAGCTATTGAAAGGAAATATCCAAACACCCCAAGACATCCACGCCAGCAATATGCCAAAAGAAGACAGCGGCATGGCCTGACCGCCGGCAAGAGCGCGCAAGATGGCGCTCGTATGCGTCAGCGGCAGGAGTTCTATCCCATAATAGACGAAAAGCGGAAGCTTATTCGTGCTGAAAAACGTACCGCATAAAAAAGACATCGGCACCAAGATATATGTATTGAACCGCGCCATATCTTCAAAGGTCTGCACTGTCATGGCTGCGCAAAATCCAAATTCGGCAAAAATGATGCAGTTGATCACCAGGATCAGTACAAATAGGGGCGTAATCACCAGATTGGCGCCAAACAGATAGGCAAGAACGACAATAATCACCGAAGAGATCATTCCGCGCAGCACAGCTGCCAGAATTTTCCCGATCACAAATGCCATAGGGCGGATCGGCGATACCAGATATTCTTCCAGCGATTTATGGTACATCTTTTCCGTACAAATCGGCGTCAGGCTGTTGAACGCAATGTTCATCGAGTTCAGCGCCAGAATACCGGGCACGATAAAATCCAGATAGCTTCCCGTACCGTTGGTCTGGATATTGCGGGACAGCCCCCAGCCAAAGGCCACCATATATAGAATCGGCGTAACCATACGGCTGAAAATAAATTTTACCAGCCGATGTTTCAATACGACCCAATCCCGCCAAAATACTGTCATAATGTCTGCTATCATCCCATCGTCCTCCCTGTCAATTCTACAAACACATCTTCCAGATTGGATTTCCTGATGATCGTGCTGGACTGCAGGGACGCGGCAAACGTGCTTGCTTCCGCCCGGGAATCAAAGAAGCGGTATTCCTGTTCCGTTTCACCTTCCCATTCTACGACAAAGGAGCCCAGCTCCCGGCACAGCGCTTCTGGCGTATCCAGCTGAATCAGTTTCCCCTGATTCAAAATGGCCACCCGGTCGCAAAGGCTCTGAGCCTCTTCGATATAATGGGTTGTCAGCACCACAGTCACTCCGTCTTTTGCCAAATGATGGATCATCGTCCATATCCGCCGCCGCACCTGCGGATCAAGAGCGACAGTCGGTTCGTCCAAAAACAAGATTTTCGGCCGGTGCATCAAGGCGCGGACGATGAGAAGCCGCCGTTTCATGCCGCCGGACAGACTGCGGATCGTATCGTTTCGGCGCTGCTCCAACTCTACATATTGCAGCAGTTCTTCGATCCGTTCCCGCCGTTCCTGTTTCGGCATATGCTGCAGACGGCCGTGCAGTTCCATATTTTCCCATACGGTCAAGTCGAGATCAAAGTTGATATGCTGCGGTACTACGCCGATCATCCGCTTGATCTCCTGTTCATGGCCGAGTATATTTTTTCCTTCATATAAAATGGTTCCTGACGTAGGAGCTGCAAGCATCGTCAGCATGCGCACCGTCGTCGTTTTCCCCGCGCCGTTTGGCCCAAGAAGCCCAAATATTTCACCTTGTGCAATCGACAAGTTCAGATGATCCACCGCCGTTTTCTGTACGGTTTTTCCATCTCGCCCTTTTCGCGAAAAGGTTTTGCAAAGGTCTTTTATTTCTATCATAGATCGTCTCCTTCTTCCAGCAGCGCTGTAGGGAATACTATTTCGTCTTTACCGTCTTCATCATGATATCGTTTGGCACGGACGCCGAATATAGCGGCCAGGTTTTCCACATTCAGAATCTCTTTCGGCGTTCCCTGCGCATATACCCCTTTATCCTTGATTACGATCACTTCATCGGCATACATCCGCGCGTGATTGATATCATGCAAAACCATGACTACCGTAATCTTCTCTTTCCGGTTCAATTCGCTGACTGTCTGCATGACTTCCAGCTGATGGGCGATATCCAGATACGTCGTCGGTTCATCGAGCAATAAAATGTGCGGTTCCTGGGCAAGCGCCATCGCAATCCAGGCGCGCTGCCGTTCGCCGCCGGATAAGTTCTGTACCATACGGGACGCCAGATGACAGATCCTCGTTTTTTCCATTACCGTTTCTATTACTTCTTTATCCCGTTTTGCATTGCCGCGAAAAAATGCAGACCGATACGGGAACCGGCCGTACGATACCAATTCTTCTACCGTCATATCCGCCGGCACCGCGGCCCCCTGCGGCAGGATCGCCAGCCGTCTTGCCAATTCTTTGCGCGGGATCTTGCGGATATCCCGTCCTTCTACGCAAACCGTTCCTTCATATTGCCGGTTCAAGCCGGAAAGCAGTTTCAGCAGCGTGGATTTTCCACAGCCGTTCGGCCCGATAACGGCCGTTCGTTTTCCTTGAGAAATAGAAAGGCTGATATGTTCTAAAATGGATTTGTCATTCCAGCGGACCGATACGTCCTGTGCAGTCAAAGCCGTCATATCATAACTCCTTTCTCAATAAAAACAGGAAAAACGGCGCGCCCAAAACCGCCATAAAAATGCCGACCGGCAATTCTATCGGCGCAAATGCAACACGGGCAAAGGTATCGCTGTAGGTAACAACGGCAATGCCTAAAAAAGCCGACGCCGGCACGAGCCACCGATAGTCTGATCCGATCAAAAGCCGCGCTGTATGCGGTACGATCAGGCCTACAAACCCAAGCAGTCCGGCAACCGATACTGCGCTCGCCGCCAAAAGAGCCGCAATCGCCGTAAGCAGCACCCGCACCCATTCTACGGGAACGCCCAGACCGCGGGCAATATCGTCTCCCAGCTGCAATACATTCAAATAATGCACCGCCGCCAAAGCGAGCGTTATGCCGATCACCGTATAGGGAAGCATAACTTCAACATGCGGCCAGGAACGGGCCGACAGCCCGCCCACCATCCACATGAGCGCGCCATGCACCCGATCGCTGTACAGCACGAGGATCGCCGAAATTCCTGCTCCTAAAAAACTCGATACGGCTACCCCTGCCAAAATAATGCGCAGCGGTTTGATTCCATTTTTCCACGCCAATATATAAATGCAGACTGCCGCTGCCATCGCCCCGCAAAATGCAGCCGGAACAATCAGATATTCCAGCGCAGGAAACAGGATCATGACCAAGATCCCCGTCAGCCCCGCGCCGGAAGAGATCCCGATGATATGCGGATCAGCCAGCGGATTTTTCATAACCGCCTGCAATATTGCCCCGGCAACCGCCAGATTCATGCCTACAAGAGCGGCCGTGATCGTGCGGGGAATGCGGATATTCATCAAAATCTGATGATGAATGCCCGCCGCGTTTCCTAATTCCGCCAAGGGAATATCCACTGAGCCATGCAGAATACTGCACAAAAATCCACTTGCCGCCAAGAGAAAAAATACTGCCATCATCACGATGCGCCGCAGCCGCAGGGAAAGTCCATATTTTTTTGTATCTTCTGCCATTCCTGTCTTTCCGTTCATGCCTGTTCTTTACTCCGTTATGTTAAGAAAATAGTTCTGGATACGCCAGTTTTGCCATGTAAGCCACGGCTTCGGGATAATGAATCCCCGGGCTCAGCAAAAATTGTTCCTGCGGCAAAAAGTATACCCGTCCGTCCTGTACCGCAGGAAGGGCCTGCCATGCCGGATTGCTTTCCACATTTTTCATCATCGCATCCCGCACCGTTTCCATTTTGCCCATGGTCGTGACAAAAATCAGATCCGGATTTGCTGCTGCCAAGGTTTCCAGACTGTAAGGAGCAGCCGTCGGATTGCTTTGCAGCGGCGTCATACCGGCAGCGATGTTTTTCAGTCCCAGCAGCTCGGCCGCCGAACCGGCGATACTGTTTTCCAGCTGAACGGTCACGCTCTGCGACGTGCTGTGCAGGATTGCAATCCGTTTGCCGTCTTTCGGCAATTGGGCCTGCACCGCTTTCATCTTATTATCCATATCTGCGATGAGCTGGCGTCCTTTATCCGGGAAACCGGAGAGCACCCCCATCACCTTCACCGTATTTTTTACCTGTTCATACGTCCGCATTTCCAGTACGATCACCGGGATATGATTGCTTTCAAACGACGAAACATATTTATCGTTCATTCCTTTATAGGCAATCACCAGATCGGGCTTTGCCGCAATTACTTTTTCAATATTGATATTATACACGTTTCCCACTTCCGGCAGCGATTTATCTTCTTCCGGAATACCGGTCTTTGCCGCAACTCTCGCCACAACCGGCGCATTCACGGCATGAAGCGGTTCCAAAAAAGACGCGGACAGCGGAACGATCCGCTGGGGTTTAACGTCGAGCGCTACGGTTCTTCCTGCGTCGTCGGCAATCACCGCATACGCGCCTTTCGTTTCCGGCGCTTTCTTCTCTTCGCCGCACCCTGCCGCCAGCAGCGCCAGACAAAAGAGAGCCAGCAGCATTGCCAGCCATTTCCCTCGTATTCTTCTATTTTGCAGCGTCATCTCGTACCTCCTTCTTGTAGAAAAAAATACGGCGTATGCAGATCTGCCGCATACACCGTAGGATATCTCTTTTATTTTCCTGCCTGTGCTTCAAGCGCGTTCCAGGATTCGTTTGCTTTATTTACAAAGATCTGACGAACCGCTTCGTTTTCTCCCAGCCCATGAATATACGGCGTTACCGTAAATCCGGCGCTTTCCAAAATGGATTTATGGGAATCTTCTTCGTCCCCTGCCATATCGTTATTGGCATGATCGCCCGCTACCATCATCAGCGGCATGAGCGTAATGTTTTTAACGCCTTTGGCTTTCAGCTGCGGGATTACGTCTTCCAGGCTTGGCCAGCCTTCTACCGTGTAAATCATCACTTTGCCGCCATACAGCCGATTCAGCCGATCCTGCATAACCGAGTAGTACGCATTGGACGGATCCGGAGTACCGTGCGCCATGACAAGCACTGCGTCTTTTTTGCCCAGTTTCGGCATCTGCGTACCGATAGCTGCCATCGCCGCTTCTACGTCGTCCACCTGACCTTCCTGTCCCATCCAATACATGAGAGGCGTGCCGATCGTCATTTTCTTAAATTGTGTTTTATACATATCGTAGACTGCGGATTTATACGCATATTCCATACCCGGAATGATATCCAAAGAAGTCAGCGCCACCCGGTTGTACCCTTCGGCTTTCAGCTGTTCCAGCGCTTCTTCCGGAGTAGGATAGGTAATGCCTTCATTGGCTTTGATCCGGTCGATAATAATATGAGAGGTAAATGCCACTACCACTTTGGTGTTCGGATGTGCTTTTTGAATATCCGCTACAGTAGCGTCTATTGTTTTTGCCCGCGTATCTTTGAATGTCGTTCCAAAGCTCATAACCAAAATCGCGTCTTTATTCGGCTGTTTTGCCAATTCTGCGTCCGTCGTTTCGTAGGTGCGGACTCCGATTTCAGAAGCTTGAAGCAATGCCGGTGTAGCGGTTTTTACTTCTGAACTCAAGCTGTATGCAGCCATTCCTGTTGCGGAAATTCCCGCAAATGCAACGCATGCCATCGAGGCAATCAACATTCTTTTCCAATTTCTTTTCATATGACTGGTTCCTCCCATGATCCCGTAATCAGGATCTCTTTTTTTATGGAGTAATGCCATACCTGCGGGTACTGAAAGATCCACTGTCCGCATACCGGAAATATCTGGCGTCTGCCGTTTTGGTTTCTGCAAAAAAGCGATCCGCCTGAACCTCCAGCCCGTCTTGCGCAGGCATAACAGTGATTCTGAAACAGGCAGATCTTCTGACTCGAGTTCATCGCTTTTCTGCGCCTTCCCAATTACTCAGTGGCCATTGCAAAATCGCTCCCTCACACAGCGGCGAGACCGTAGCAGCTTTACTCTGCTTTCCCTATTATGTCGTTACTGACACCTGTTTCTCTCCATATTCAAAAAGCATAGCTTTTTGATTTATATTCAAAAAGCATAGCTTTTTGATTTATATTCATACTATAGCATTCGGATTTTTACTTGTCAAACAAAGTATTGATATCCTCACTAAAATCTTTTTTATCTAGCCTGCCATGCGGAGTTTCATTTGACGAAACATAAAAAAATCGTCATAATAAGCCTGAACTAAGATAAAAGGAGTTACTGTATGAGTGTAAAAAAAGTGGCTTCGCTCATTGCGAAGGAGTTATCGATCAAAGTCAGTCAGGCACAATCCGTGATCCAGCTGCTGGACGAAGGGAACACCGTTCCGTTCATTGCCCGGTACCGCAAAGAGATGACCGGCGAACTGAATGAAGAATATATCCGTACCATCGAGGAACGGACGCAATACATGAGAAATCTGCTGAAACGCAAGGAGGATATCCTCCGCGCCATCTCGGAGCAGGGAAAATTGACGCCGGAATTGGAACAGGCCATTGAAGAAGCCGATATGCTCCAAACCGTAGAAGATCTCTATCTTCCCTACCGTCCTAAAAAACGGACCCGCGCTTCCATTGCCAAAGAGCGGGGGCTCGAACAGCTGGCGCTCAGCATCCTCGACCAGGACATTACGGAAGGAACGCCGCTTAACCTGGCTAAAACCTATATCGATCCGGCAAAAGAAGTTCCTACCGCCGAAAAAGCCCTGCAGGGCGCACAGGACATCATTGCGGAAATGATCGCCGATCGGGCGGATATCCGCCAGCTGCTCCGCGGCCGTCTGCGCAAAGATTCCGTGATCCATTCCGAATTGATCGCCGGCGAAGAGGAAGCCAAGACTGTGCTGCAGTATGCCAATTATGAAGAACCGATCTTCCGCATGCCGGCTCACCGGATTTTGGCGATGAACCGAGGCGAAAAAAATAAATGGCTGCGCATTTCCATGAGCGCGCCTCATGAAACCTATATTCAGCTGATCGCCGACAAAATCATTACCAAGCCGTCCATTTTCTCCCAGACGCTGCAGGAAGCGGCTGCCGACAGCTATAAACGGCTGATCTATCCGTCGCTGGAACGGGAAATCCGCAGCAGCCTTACGGAAAAAGCGGAAAAACAAGCCATCGACGTGTTCGGCACCAATTTAAAACAGCTGCTGCTCCAGGCGCCATTGGCCGGCCATATCATCATGGGACTCGATCCCGGTTATCGGACAGGCTGCAAAATGGCTATTATCGACGCGACGGGAACCGTCCTTGATACCGGAACCTATTATATTACCATGAGCGACAAACAAAAACAGCAGGCCGCCAAAGAACTTGCCGAGCGGATCCGCACCTATCACGTCACGCTCCTCTCTATCGGCAACGGCACGGCATCGTATGAAACGGAACAATTCGTATCCCAGATGATCCGCGACTATGCGCTGGACTGTCAGTATATCATTGCCAACGAAGCCGGTGCGTCTGTCTATTCCGCTTCCAAACTGGCCAAAGACGAACTGCCGGATCTGGACGTATCCATCCGCGGCGCCGTTTCCATTGCCCGCCGCATCCAGGATCCGCTGGCAGAATCGGTTAAAATCGATCCGAAGTCGATCGGCGTCGGCCAGTATCAGCACGACGTCAATCAAAAATCCTTATCCGCCGCATTGGATCAGGTCGTCGAATCGGTCGTCAACCACGTCGGCGTCGACCTCAATACGGCATCGCCCGCACTTTTGCAGCATGTAGCGGGAATCAGCGCCAGCGTCGCCAAAAATATCCAGGCTTACCGTACCGAACACGGACCGTTCAAAAACCGCAAAGAATTGATGAATGTCAGCCGGCTCGGTCCGGCAGCCTTTACCCAGTGCGCCGGCTTTTTGCGGATCAGTCAGGGCGAAAACCCGCTGGACAACACCTCCGTCCATCCGGAATCTTATGATCTGGCACGTCAAATCATCGAATTATACGGATTTACCTTAGAAGATCTGACGAAAAAAGACCGTCTGGAAGCGCTGCAAAATGCCCTGCAGCCAAACGGCGCTGCCAAAACAGCGCAAACGCTGAACGCAGGACTGCCAACTGTACGGGATATTATGGACGCACTGCGCAAACCAGGCCGCGATCCCCGGGAAGATTTGCCCAAACCGCTTACCCGTAAAAGCGTCGTCACCTTAGACGATATAGAAATAGGCACAATCGTCCGCGGCACCGTTCAAAATGTAGTCGATTTCGGCGCATTTGTGGATTTCGGCCTCAAAACGGCCGGGTTGATTCATATCTCAGAGATGGCCAACCGCCGCATCCACCATCCGTCGGATATTTTAGAAGTCGGCGACATCATTGAAGCGGTTGTCATTTCGATCGACAGCAAGCGAAACCGGATCGGGCTTAGTATAAAACGCCTCAGCAATCCCACACAGACAGCCAAATAAATATACGGTATGAGAAAACACGGCTAATCTAAAAAAAGAGGCCGTGTTTTCTATCTTTTTACCCTATTTGATGATATAATAATACAGTTATCAACAAGGAGGAACAGCATGTTAGAAAAATTCCAAGCATTACAAATTAGTCCGAATATTCTTGAAGCACTCAATGATATGGGCTTTGAAGAACCGACACCGATACAGGCAGAAGCCATTCCGGTAGCCCTGAGCGGCCGCGATATGATTGGTCAGGCGCAGACAGGTACCGGGAAAACCGCCGCGTTTGGCATTCCCGTTCTGGAAAAAGTCGCTATAGCGGATCAAACTCCGGGGACACAGGTCATTATTTTATCCCCTACCCGGGAATTGGCAATCCAGGTAGCCGAAGAAATCAATCGTCTGGCACAGTATACCAATATCCAGGCGCTTCCGATCTACGGCGGCCAAGATATCCAGCGCCAGTTCCGCAGCCTGCGCAAAAATCCGCAGATCATCGTCGCGACGCCGGGCCGTCTGATCGACCATATCCACAGAGGGACGATAAAATTAGATAAAATCCATACCGTCGTATTAGACGAAGCCGACGAAATGCTTAACATGGGCTTTATCGACGATATCAACGAAATTCTCGCCGCTACGCCGGAAACCCGGCAGACCCTGCTCTTTTCCGCAACGATGCCCAAACCGATCCAGGAATTGGCGCAAAAATATCTGACGGAACCGGAAATGGTCCGCATGAAAGCCACGGAAGTTACCATTGATCTGATCGAGCAGGAATATATTGAGATCCAGGACCGTCAAAAATTTGACGTTCTCTGCCGTCTTCTCGATATGCAGGACCCGGATCTGGCCATCATCTTCGGCCGTACAAAACGCCGGGTAGACGAATTATCGGAAGCATTGAAAAAACGGGGCTATTCCGCTGAAGGCATTCACGGCGATTTATCTCAGGCTAAACGGGACAGCGTTATCCGGCAATTCCGCGAAAATACCATCGATATCCTCGTCGCTACCGACGTAGCCGCTCGCGGTCTCGATATCAGCGGCGTTACGCACGTATACAACTACGATCTTCCGCAGGATCCGGAAAGCTACGTTCACCGCGTCGGCCGTACAGGCCGCGCCGGACAAACGGGCATTGCCACCACGTTTGTCATTCCGCGGGAAATTGAACACCTCCGCGTTATCGAACGGCTCATCAAACGTAAAATCAAAAAACGGCTGCCCCCTTCCCTCTCTGACGTACTGGAAGAAGCGCAGCAAACCGCAGTCAGCTCCTTGGCGGAAACTGCTGCCAATACAGCGGACATCGCCGCATACAGAGCCAGCGCGGAACAGCTTCTTGCGGAATACGACAGCATCGCTCTTCTTTCCGCCGCTATTAAGCTTTTGATTAAAGAACCGGACATGACCCCGGTCAAAATCACGGAAGAAGCGCCGCTTCGCGTCCGCCGCTCCCACCGGAATTCCAATTCCCACAAAGGAAACCGCAATAAGTCCGGCAAAGGCAAATCCAAAGGATCGCAGCGGGACGATAAAAAACGGCATGGAGATAAAGACAACCGCCGCGAATATAAACGAAAAGGCGATGCAGCCAAAGGAAACAACGGGAAAAACAAGAAAAAAGAAAAGTCTGAACAACCTGTCATCCGCTCTTCTTTTAAACCGTATTTCTTATAAGCACCTCGCTTACTAACTATGAAGCCCCTGTCTTTCTTAATGAAAGACAGGGGCTTCTATTTCTCTCTGCCAACACTTCGTTTATCGGCAGACAACTACTTTTACTTTCTGCAGCAAAAAAATATCAGCCGCCAGCATTCAGCCATACTATAAGAACTGAAGAAAATAGCCTCATTCAAATTGGGGAATGGGCATACCTGGAAAAGGGCTTGCCACTGAGCAATGCCAGCCCCAAAGCACCGATAATCCAAATGAACACATTAAGAGAAATGCTCCTCTACTATAGCCTTCAGCTGTGCGGCAATGTCCGAGAATTCTCTGTTCAAATCGAGTGTTTTTACACTGATCTTATTGCCGCTCATATGATAGCTGTGATTCGGCTGAACGGCCTCCTCTGTCGCGGCATAAAGGAGCATTCCGGATACGGTGTGCGGCTCCTCTCCCAATGCTATATCCTTATTTTTGACATAGGTAAAAATCTGGTACAGGTTATTGGAATGGAGCGTGTGAGCATCATACCGGGTCTGCATCGTGTGCGTGTAGTATTTCGCATCGATAATCAGCACCCGACTGCCCTGCGTCAGCATAATGTCGCTCTGCATGACCGGCAGCAAGGTCCCAACGCCATCATCCAAAGCCCACGGGATCTGTGAAGCTGCAGCCTTCACCTGCGGACATTCCTTCGTATAGTATTCGAGAATAAATTTCTCATACAAACGGCTCATGCGCTGTTCATCGATGAAGGAAGCCAGTTTATATTCCCCAGCATCTGTCGTCTGCAGCATCCCTTCCAGAATGAGCTGACACAGACTGATCAGCATCCGATAAGTATGGTTATTCCGCTGAAATCGAACGGCTGACCAGCGAATCGTGACGGGATTGATTATGTCCACATGGGAAAAGAACAGCATCTCTTTTTTCAAATCGCTCTTGTGCTTCTGATCCACCCTTGCGTGCCGGAGCAGAATCATAACGGTTGTTTTAAGTATCTGATTCAGGAAATTGTTTTCAGAAAGCTCGTCGTACTCACAGGTCAACATGCACTTTCTAGCAAAACGATTCCGAATAGTTCCCGGTATATCGATCTTGCCGCGAACCACAGCAGCCTCTTCTTTGTGAGTTAAATACTCCCGGTACAGCCCTTGCTTTAGCAGCCTTCCGATACCCTTTGCCAGAATCGCGGCAAAGAGATTATGTATATTCTCGAACTTTTCGGCAGCCACGTCTTCATACCCGCCTTGCTTCAGCGTCGTGAAGGCATAGGAAAGCATATAGTAGATATTTTTTATGAAGATGCTCTTATCCTTCCTCATTGAAATACACCTTGCAGAATGTTCTCCCAACGCCGGAGTTTGCTGTCATCGTCAAACCAATACTCGCTGAGCATCGGAAGAATATCGTAGTCAACGATGGCGTGCAGCCATTCCTCAGTGCAAACCTTCGCACCGCAGAAATAGCTGTGACCGATGCAGAATCCCTTTCCCAGCGACTTATCCATGGCAATTTCACTATTTAAGTCTTTTACTTTGCTGATGAGTTCATTCAGCGTTTCGTTATTCAGGTTCTTCTGGTACTGAATGAACCCTTCGGAATCAAAGCCCGGCTCCATCTCAAAGAAACTGAATCGACGGCGCAGGGCATAGTCGATCATGGCAAGACTGCGGTCTGCTGTATTCATCATGCCAATAATGAAGAGATTTTTCGGCACGGAAAAAGAAAGCCCATTATAAGCCAGAGTCGCTTTTGTGCCTCTGTAGTTCTTTTCGATCAGCATCAATAATTCGCCAAATATTTTACTCATGTTGCCGCGGTTGATTTCATCGATAATAAAGAAGAAGTCCTTATCCGGCTGATTTGCAGCCTTCTGGCAGAAGCGGTAAAAAATGCCGTATTTCAGTTCGAAGCCTTCCCCGACCGGTTTATACCCCATCATAAAATCCTCGTAGGAATAGTTCTGATGGAACTGAACGAATTCAATACAGCTGTCATCCTCCTGTTCCATCATAGACCATGCCAGCCGTCTTGCGGCAAAAGTCTTGCCGACACCGGGAGCTCCCTGCAAGATGATGTTCTTTTTATTCCGAAGAACTGCCACAAGGCTATCATAGCGCTTTTCGCTCATATACACTTCATTAAGAAAATGGCTCTTTGTATAGGCCTGGGCAGATGATGTCTCAGAAGCGATTGGATTCTCCTCCCGAATCATATCCATGATGAAGTCATATTCTCCTCTGGTGAGTTTGAACAGGCTGCCCTGCGGATTTTGGAAATACTCCATACGCTCCAGCTCCGGACATCCGCGAAGAGCGGCATAATCAATCGGCGACGTCAGACCTTCGACTTTCTCAAAAAACAGTTTTTCTCCATCTTGTTCTGCGCTGATGCGGCCAATGGCAACGACCTGCTTCACCGGATTAGATTCATACCCAATGACCAGATCACCCGCCTTCGCATCCAGGAAGTTCTGGAAGATACGCCGCTTATTCCCATTCTCATTGTAAAGCGTGTAAGCCTGAACCTTGCCAACTTCAATGTCCGCAAAACTCCAAATCTTCGGATTGGCATTCAGCCACCAATAACCGTGCTCCTGTTCTCCGGAAGCGGCTGCAGCATACAATTCGATATTACTTAGATCTGCTTTATCGAGGGCTTTGGAAAGCTCGTCTCGCAACTTCCAAACAAAACTGCCGTCTTCATCTTTTCCTGCGTTACGGCCTGTGTATAGAACGGACCACCACTGCATAGAACCGTCCTCTCTAGTATTCGGCGTGATGCCGGCGGCGCTGCAGACTCTCCTTGCTAACGCAGAAGAACCTACATTATAGAAGTTATTTGTCTCGCCGTATTTCACTGCAAGCTGTGTGCAGGAAGCCATACCGCCGTAATCCTTCATACGTTTCATGATTTCAAGAGATTCTGTCGTAAAAACAGATTCATCGTTCAGCAGTTTCGTCCAGTCATCAACAGAAAGCCCCGGATCATACTCTGCCGCATGCCAATCAACGGCCGCTTCGGCAACAGTATCTTTTTTAGCATAATGTTTGCTGATGTAGTAACTGATATCACTGGTCAGTGTTTTCAATTCCGGATCAGAATAGCAGGTATCTGTAAGCTGGGATTGAAACATCTGGACTAATTCAGTATCTTCTTTCAGTGCGGCGCTGATTTCATCATACAGCGTCAAGAAATTGCGGATATTATCGGCATAAGCGCCCTTTTTAAACCGATAATCCGACTCCAGTTCAAGGGAAACTGTTTTTGCTTCACCAAATTTATAGATGTAATACTTGTCCGGATAGCGAAGCCAAAGATATGTACTGATAGCATTTTCATACTGATAGTGCTGCCTGGCCCCGTTTCTATACTTCTTCCGGAGAACCTCAGACTGCATTTTAAAGGCGTTCATTCGCTCGTATACCTCTTTGCTTTCATCATATAAAGATAAAAACATAGCGCGCACTTCTTCAGGCGCAGATTTAGCAAGCTCAACAATCATGCCTTTTGGAAAGTTATTCGCCGAAGTCAGCAGATTATACGTCTTGCCAAGGGAACGGTTCAGCATTTCTGCAAAGTCCGGAGCATTCACATCCCAATTCTTCTGAAACCACTTCACCGCTTCCCATTTATATTTTTCTTCGCCCCATATCTTGGAAACAAAATTTTGTTTGTACTGTACCAGTATGTCCTTCAATCGCATTTGCTCAATCATTCGCTCACCTCATTATGCATCTCGCAAATTTTTAATAAATTTCTTCGTGGAAAATCCTCAATACCCGCCATTTCATTTTCTCATCGAAACGCAGCAGAAAAAAATCCTTAATTTTGGAACCAACCCTTGCTGAACCCATCGTCACTGTCCGCAAAGCAGAAACTCACAATTGCAGAAGCTGCGCATAGCCGGCGCTTCTGCTCACCGCTTCTCTTGCTCTTCGCAATCCAGCAGCTTTTTATTCTTTTTTAGAAAGAAGATCAGCTGCTGCTTTTGCTTATCGGTCGCATTTCCCCATATAAGATCTCATTAGCGCTGTCACTATCCGTCGAGGTAAATAAGGCATCTTTACAACTACCTCACAGATAGCATCCGGCATCACGAAGTTGAACAGCAGCGTAGCAGTATAGCGTGAGCGCCGCTTTGATATCTTTATGACTATTCACAAAATCCAGCACCAAAGTCTTTTTATCATAGGCTGTACAGATACGGGTTAGGCAGCATAGACTCTGCACAACGCTTCCCCTACTGCTTCACCACATACAAGACACAGCGCTTCAAGGAATCCCATCTCAGCAACTACTCATTCGGCAGGCATCGGCATAAGTGCCGCCGTAAAAGGATAAACTGCAGAAGAAACAAAAACAAAATCTTCTATATTATACTACAACTACTTTTGCTTTTTAACAAATTGCTCAAGCAGGTCAAAATAGATATTATGTATTATGCGGTGTGCCGTTATAACGCCAGTGCCGATCGAAGGCAAAGAAAAAGCAGAACGACGAGCCTTTTGACTTTGCCGTTCTGCCGTAATACAATCTGCGGTTACAATTTTCTGAAGCTCAAAAGAGGACCGGCGCCATTTGCCATCCCTCTTTTTCTTATTGCCCGATTCCTTCTGTCCTCATGGCGTGGTTTTATTTTCCTTAGCAGGAGCCGCCTTGGCAGTAGCTGCTGCCGCTGCTTTAGCTTTTTCCTCTTCTAACTTTTTCAGCCGTTCCTGCTCTTCTTTTTCCTTCTGAGCCCGCACTTCTTTTTCCAACGGGACTACCGGGAATTCATGCACCTGGATCTGCACTTCAAACAGCCGGTTCCACGGAAAAGAAGCTTCTATCGTCCGCGGGTTCACATGAAGATATTTCTCCGCATACGTTTGGATACGAAGTTTCATCTGGCTTTCCAATTCTTCATTGAGTGTACCGTAATACTTCTTATTTCCATCAGAAAAATTATTTTTCAGCCGCTGTATCTCTTTGCGGATATTGGCCTGATACGCCCAATTATCCAGCAGCTGCGTCGTCAGCATGCGGTCATGCGCCCGCTTCGACATATTGGAGGACAGCATGCCCTGGGCAATCGCATAACCGATCGTATTGCTGGCCGTATTCCAGCCATTATACGCGGCCAGTTTATAGAGCAGATCTTTTTGCATCAATCCATAAACAAGCGTATTGTCCGAACCGTTGGAATACGCGATATCCGCCACGCTTACGGGAATTCCTTTATTCATCACATCGATGATCTGCCCCAAAAAGACGCGTTCATATTCCATCATCATCGGGAAGTTTTCAAACGCACTGGACTCTCCCGTCACCCGTCCCAGCGGCGTGTTCACTGCCAGAAGCAAATCCGGCGTTTCACGTTTTGCCATGACGCCGCCTGCCGCAATCACATGCTGCGCCAGGGTTTCGCCAACAGTCTGGTCTTCATAGTGCGGCACCGTTTTATCCGCGCCGCCCAGCGGATATATGACCGCAACTTTCGGCTTTAAGCCGTTGAAATCATTATGAGCTCTTGCCATAAGGAGCAGGCCCAGCTGGTCGGCACCCGGGAAGGAACCGTATACCGAGTCGGATATTTTCGCGCTTATCTGCGCTAAATAGCGGCCTTCCATGGAAGACTGGGAATGGGAAGATGTATCGTCATGCCCCAAACAGAAATAGGTGAATACGCCGTCGGCCGCATCTTGAATCAGCGCCATATTAACCTGCATATTCTTATTTCTCCGGTCAAACCAGTCCTGCAAATATTCTGCCGGTATCCCGGAAAACAGATTGAACAGCTGCCGTGTTTCATCTCCGGTCAGGCCTTCCGTATCCTGCTTGTCCATTAAAGCGGCTATCTGCCAAATCGCCGTTCCATATTCGTCATAATAGCTGGGCTCTACCGTACCGTTGCTTGCGTACGGAGACCGCATGACCGTACCAAATCCATAAATAGGCGTGTTGGGATATGCCTGCTTTAACCGGGCAAATTCATCTACCCGGCGCATGAGCGTATTCATTTGAAAGTTATGCTTTCTCGAATCGACCAATCCGCCGTATATCAAGGAATCGGAAGACAATATCATCGCATCTGCCTGGCCGGCATTTTCTTTGACCCACTGCCACAGGCGATCCGGCGATCCGGTATACGCGTTCCCCGACAATAAATAATCCGGCGGATACAATACGGTATATCCCGCATCTTCCGCTGTTTCTATCGTATACGCAAAACTGACCGGCCGGTTATCCTGAGGTACGAACAGCAACGTCTTGGCCTGTACGCCTCCCACGGTCAGCATCATAGCCGCCCCCAACAGGCAGGCTATTTTCTTTATCCCTTTCACGCTTTCACCCTCTTTTTCTCTAATGATATCTATCATTTTATTATACCAAAAAGCATTTTTTTATTCAAAAGACCGCCGTATTTTCCGATTGATTTTCGGTAAATTCCAATTTTTCCATACCGCAATTCCCCGCAGACAAAGGGTAACAGAAAAACAAATGACCATGCTCATTTCGTCATGACTCTCCGCGCTCAGCCATTCGCTGATGCAGTATGCAAACGCACCGATTACCGCGGCCAATCCATATACTTCCGCCTTTAATACCACCGGAATGCGCTGTGCCAGCAAATCCCGGATAATGCCGCCCCCTACTGCAGTAATAAAGGCCAGCAGCGCTACGGTCAGCGGTGAAAATCCCAATACAGCATATCCGATCCGCGATGCAGTCGTTGTAAAAGAAGCCAGTCCTATCGCGTCCGCTGCTATATACAGCTGAATAAATCGCTGCGTATCATGCTTGCTGAACGCAATATGCCGGTATCCCCAGGCAGCTGCAGCCGTCGTTCCCAGCGCCAAGAGCATTCCCGTAGGGTTTTGCAGTGCCAGGGGCGGCGTCATTCCTACCAATACATCACGGATCATACCGCCTCCTACCGCCGTTACCAGCGATAAAATCGATACGCCTAATAAATCCATACGGCGGCTCATTCCCACCAGCGTACCGGACAGCGCAAACGCAATCGTCCCCAGCCAGTCAAACAAAAGCCAAATAATTTCGCTGTTCATGATCGTCCTCCTTATAAGCCATTTTATTATACAGGATAGACCTCTTTTTCCTCAACTGCTCTTTCTGGTATAATACAACATATCTTACAGACAGGAGCAGTCAGCATGAACCAAGACGAACACTATATGAAACTTTGCCTGGAAGAAGCAAAAAAAGCCTATGATATGGGGGAAGTCCCGATCGGCGCGCTTCTCGTATATGACGGACAAGTGATCGCGGCCGCGCACAACTTGCGGGAAACCCTGCCTTCTTCTTTGGCGCATGCCGAAATCTTAGTTATCGAAGAAGCCTGCAAGAAGCTTCACCGCTGGCGGCTCAGCGGAGCCACATTATATGTGACGATTGAACCCTGTCCCATGTGCGCCGGCGCCATCATGAACAGCCGGATCGACCGCGTCGTCTACGGAAGCAGCGACTATAAAGCCGGCGCCGTAGAATCACTCTTTAATATTCTTACTCATCCGAATCTGAATCATCAAGTGCAAATCACGGCCGGCGTACTGCAGGAAGAATGCAGCCAGATCATGAAAGATTTCTTCCGCAGCCGAAGAAAAAAGAAATCGTGTATTCAAAATACTTGAGTATACACTATTGGAACTTTGCTGCAACTGTGCTACACTATTACCGTAATAAAAAAACCAAATGAAATTTGGAGGAAAATATTTATGGCACATGCAGCAATGAACATTAAACCATTTCAGACTCTCGCTTCTCAAAGCGAAAAAACATATACCGTAACGTACCGCTGCGGACACAAGAGCTCGATCACTATTGCATCAAATATAGACGCTACCAGTGTGCAGGCATGGCTGTCCACGCAGTATTGCCCTTGCTGTCAGCAGGAATTTATTCATCCCGCCGCTTCCCCTAAAGCGGTCAGAACTGATGATCCGGTAGAAACGATGAATCAGATCCGTGAAGCTAAACGCAAACTCAATGAAGCAGAAGCCTTCTATAAAGAAACGCTGGACGCTCTCATGGGGCCGAACCGCGTACTGATGCGCTGATCCAAACACCGCCGTATGAACGGCGGTGTTTTTTTGCTAAATACGTTTACACTCCCATAGGCAAATAAAAAACGTTTCCTTTTTTCACAAGGAAACGTTTTTATTTGTCTGTATCCTATACAAGAACTTATACTTCCATGATATGTTCCGGATATTCTACATCAAAGCTCGCGTATTTTTCATTGCCGCAATGTTCCAAATGAAGCTGCTTGCCGTCAAACGAACCTCTCCACCCTACGATCAACGGGAACTGGGTACTGATCCGTTTTAATAATTCAAATGCCGGAATATTCAGAATCGGCGAGAATAATACCTGTACGCTGTCAATAAGGACTACTTTCCCATTGCAGGCTCTCAAGGTCGCGCTTACTGCAGCCGGCGCTTTTTCCGGGCGTTCTTCCCGGGCATATTCCAGAAATTCTTCATCGATCAAATCCTTTGCTTCGATCAATTTCCAGCCATCTTGTTCTGACAGGTCACGAAGAATCTTGCTCTTTCCGGAACCGGCGCCGCCAACCAGGAAGAGCAGGGTTTCATTATCACCTTGAATCTGCTGCCACTTTGCCAATACATCTGCTTCCGTAACCATGTGCATCACCTTCATTCTTTTATTTTCGAGCCAATCTCTAACGTTATTATATAAGAATACACAAGAAATGCCTAGCACTAATTACTAATTTATCCAAACAAATTTGTCATTATACCAATCCATATCGGTTACTGCCGTTTTGCATGTTCTGGACCTGGCTGTCCGACAAAATCACATCTTCCACCGTTCGGCTTTTCTGATTGATCAGGAATACCAGGTAAACGGGCGTTTCCCCTTTTTGTATATAATACCAGGCGTCTACCAGCCGCTCTGCCGGCGCGTCGCCCTCTTGTCCCTGCTCGATCAAATCAGGCTCGCCATAAACCCACCGCAGCGTATCTTCCGTATTGCCCAGCGTGATCCCTCGGCTTGAGTAAGCTTCATTATTAATCAAAAAGACTCGTTTTATTTTTTTCTCTTTATCGGTCCAGATACCATAATTTTTATAGAACCAGAAGGTATTTCCATTTTGTTCTATTTTCCGCTGCCACGTATCATAGCGATTTGTTTGCAGCGTATCCCCTATACGCAGCCCCATCAGGGTAAAATCCCGTTCCGGCTGCATGCGTACTGCTTCCCGGTATATGCCACGGTCATCATAAAAAAGCTCCGCCGCTTCTATCGTGCGTTCTTTACCATAAAACACCAGTGTCTTATGGCTTTCTTCATCCTGATAAACAAACCGGTAGCCATTCGTATTTGCATCCCGCAGCACTGCCGCCGGCTTTCCATATCGGTCCAGCAAATAACTTACGCCGTCACCGGCACGAACGCCTCTTTCCGCAGGCAGCGAAAAGAACGGCGCCGTTACATATACCCGCTCCACTCCCGAATGCTGCGGCGAAGCCGACTGCACAGCAGACTGCGGCAGAGGCAGGCGCACAGCGATCTGAAGCGTTCCGATCTCCGGTTTTTCCTCTTTCAGTTCGTCTTTTTTCTCTGCATGCGCCTCTTCCCATTTCCGTACCAGATCTCGGCCATACTCATAACTCAGCGTGATAAAATGATCGCCTTTTTTATAGGTAAGCGGCGCCCCCAGCGCATGAATAACTTCTTCCTGTTCCATCCCCAGTTTCACTGAAGCAAACGCTATATCTTCCGCAGTAATCTTTTCTTTTTCAGCGGCCTTCACTTCCGCCGCAGCCGCTTTCATCACCGCCGGGCGTTCCTCTTTTACCGCTTCGCCGCCGGCTTCTTTGGCCGCATCGGCCGCAGCGGCTCCGCCGGCCCATATAAACACAGCTCCCATTACCAGAGCAGATATCTTTTGTTTCATACAAATTTCCTTTCTTCTTTTGCCAACAATATAGTATCCTTAGTATACCAGATAGGCGAAAGAATGTAACGCAAAAGACTAAATTTCCTTTCCTTCGTCCGACGCCTTGCAAAATCTGCAATACTTTTCTATAATATCAATTAGTGATAACAAATATCATTTCGAGGAGCTTATGCGTAATTTTAAACCTTATATTGAAAAGTCAATTCTGTGGCTGCTCATTTTTCTCTTTTGGTATATCGGAACCAAAGAAGCATGGTGGAGCGCTTTTATTGTGCCGCCGCCAGAGCGCGTAGCCCAGAGTTTTTTCACGCTCTTGTCTTCCGGTATGCTCTGGAAGCACATCTACGCCAGTATGTCCCGCGTCTTAGCCGGTTTCTCTCTGGCATTTCTGCTGGCGTTTCCCTTAGGTTTGCTGCTGGGTACCCAGGCTCGCCTGTACCGCATTGCCAGTCCGGTCCTGGAATTTTTTCGCCATGTACCGCCGCTGGCTATGCTTCCCATGATTATTCTCTGGTTTGGGATTGGAGAAGCCAGTAAACTGCTGATCGTTATTTTGGCGACGTTCTTTCCTATTTTTTTAAACACCGCCGCCGGGATTCATCAATACGATCCCAAATTGGAAGAAGCGGCCGTTGTCTTTGGCCTTCCCGCCAGGGCTCGCTTTATCCGTCTGCGCCTTCCCCAAGCCTTCCCTTATATCTGGGTGGGAATTCGGCTGGGGCTTGGCTACAGCTGGCGCTCTTTGATCGGGGCGGAAATGATAGCCGCCGCTTCCGGCATCGGCTATATGATATTAGACGGCGAACAAATGGCTCGTCCGGATATCGTCATCTTGGGAATCCTGGTCATCGGCGCCGCCGGCATCCTGATCGACGCGCTCCTTTGCTGGGGCAGCTGCCGCTGGCTTCCCTATACACGGAAAGGAAATCCTCATGCATGACATTTCCATACGAGAACTGACGAAAAGCTATATGGCGGCTGGAAAACGGCACACAGTACTGCAGCAGCTGGATTTGACACTGTACGCAGAAACCTTTCACGTTCTTATCGGAAAAAGCGGATGCGGAAAAACCACGCTCCTTCGTTTGCTGGCCGGGCTGGATACACCGGACAGCGGGCGCATCGACTTTGGTAACAAACCGCCTAAAATCGGCATCGTATTTCAAGAGCCCCGTCTCTATCCCTGGCTTACGGTCATGGAAAACATATGTCTCTGGCAATATGGAAAACGCGGCGGTTCCCGGAAAAAAGCAGAATATTACCTGCATCGTTTAGGGCTGGCATCTTATAAAGACGCCTATCCTCACCAGCTCTCCGGCGGTATGGCGCAGCGCGCGGCAATTGGCCGGGCCTTATCCTATGAACCGGAACTGCTTCTCTTGGACGAACCATTCGGCGCTCTGGACTACTTTACTCGGCAGCAGCTGCAGGAAGAGTTGATGCAGCTCTATACAGATGAGAAAAAGACGATCTTATTTATTACGCATGACATTACGGAAGCTGCCCGCCTCGGCGAACGCCTGCTCGTGATCAACAACGGCCGCATCGCTGCGGAAATTCTGCAGAATGAACCGTATCCGCGGCCGGCGCTGGCAGATCGCGTTTCTTTGCAGCAACGCATGCTTTTCGCATTGCAATCATAACACATACCTAGTTTAGGAGGATACGATGAAACTAAAAAAATTAGCACTTTTTGCCTGCATGGCAGTAACGGCGGCCGCCCTTCTTTCCGGCTGCGGCGCAGACAATACGGCAAAGTCCGCGCCAAAATTAGACACCATACACATGACCTATGTAAAATCACCGCTCAATATCCCGTCTATCGTGGAAAAACACGATCAGGTATTTGAAAAAGGATTTGAGAAAGACGGGATAAAAATCGTGTATTCTGATTTAGATGCAGGTCCCAAACAAACGGAAGCTATGGCGGCCGGCTCCATTGACATCACCCACGCGCTGGGCGGCACCAGCGCAATTTTAGCTGCTGCCAACGGTGTAGACGTAAAGATCATCGGCATGTATAGCCGTGCTCCCGAGGCCTTCACCATCATGACTCAGGATCCGTCTATTCAGTCTATTGCCGATCTAAAAGGAAAAACAATTGCCGGCCCTAAAGGAACAATCCTTCATCAGCTCCTGTTAACAGCTTTAGAGAAAAACGGTATGACTGCAGAAGATGTCCAGTTTGTTTCCATGGGCATTCCGCAGGGCGCTGCCGCTCTTTTAAACGGCAGTGCGGACGCCGCGCTTATCGCCGGCCCGCAGACTTTAAAACTGCAGCAGGAAGGCGCTCGTATCTTAACGACCGGCAAAGGCCTTCTCGATGCCTCGATCGTTATTGCGGTCCGTGGAGATTTCCTGAAAAACTATCCGGAAGCGGTTAAGAAATTCATGGATCTTCACCGCGGCGTCGTGCAGTCTTACCTGGCGGATCCTTCCACTACCTACGCGGCTGCCATGGAAGAAACCGGGCTTACCCAAGAACAAATCCAGTCTATGGCGCCATGGTATGACTTCGATCCGTCTATCAAAGACAGCGACATTGAAGATTTGAACAAGACCCAGGATTTCCTGATCCAAACAGGTATGTTAGAAAAAGACAAAAAAATAGATATCCGCTCTATCCTGTCACCTGTACAGTAAACAGAAGCACAAGAAAAGCCATCGGTCTTTTATAATGACTGATGGCTTTTTTATCTGTATAAGAATCACTTACTCTTCATTTTTATCGCTCATTTTATTTGCATGCCGAATCACAGAAGTGGAAACCTTAAACCGCTTGGCTACATTGACAAAAGACTGCTCTTTTGCGTATTCTTCCGCTATGGACTCCAGCAGCACCGTACTGCGGCGCTGATTGCGTTTCAAGAACGGGATCGGCTGATAAAACGAACGGCCGCAGCGATAACAACGGAGGCGTCGTTTATGTATTTTAGCATATACCGGAACTTTATCACAAAGCGTCAACGCTACTTTCTGCTCCCGATAGTCTTTTACTTCCTGTTTTTCACCGCCGCAATTCGGACAGGTGCAAGTGATCCGTGGAAAACTGACATCCAGAACAATTTCATCCTCGGTAATTTTACGATCTGTGATATATTCTTCGCTGCCAATAAACTCTTTAATGATTTCATCTAACGTTGGCATAAATATACCTCCTTTTAACAAATTTATACTCCGCTACGGTATTTTCTTATCCCATTGTTCACTAAAAGTGCGTTTTTGTCAATAATAATCTTGTAACATGACAAAATTTTCCTATATTTTAAGCTATTTATAATATCTTTTTATATAATTTTCTATCATGTTATCAAATAATTTCATATAATTTTTATATTCCACCTTTATGCAAATTATCAAAAAAGAAATTCTTTATTCCCCAATTCATCAGCGAAGAAAACAGTAAGAAATAATTATTGTATAAAAATTTATATTTTTATCAAAAAGAAAAGGGTATCAGCATCTCCTGAATGCCAATACCCTTTCTTTTATTTTTTAAAAACGGAAGTCTCGTTTTCCATCATGAAGCTTCTGTAAATATTCTGCTGCTTTTTCCCGTACTTTAGGATTCGGTATATGTTCCATCTCCCGTTTTATGACGGCTTCCCCATGCCGCTGCGTATCTTCTGAAGCATAATCTTCTAAATATTCTTTCAGCGTCATCAATGCATTCGGCTGACAGCAGTTGGCAATTTGTCCAGACTTAATCAGAGCCATAAAACGATCGCCGGTACGTCCTTCCCGATAACACGCCGTACAGAAACTGGGAATATAGCCAAGTTTCAACAGCCAGTTGACTACTTCATCCAACGTACGATTATCATTGACGTCAAACTGCGCCGAATTTTCTTCCGGTGTTTCCTCTTTTTCATAACCGCCCACGCTGGTCCGCGAACCGCCGCTGATTTGCGATATGCCCAGTTCCAACACGCGCTTCCGACAGGCAATGGATTCTCGGGTCGAGCAGATCATGCCGGTATACGGCACTGCGATTCGAATAACTGCCACGATTTTCGCAAAAATATCATCGTTGATCGCATTGGAAAACGTATCCGGATCAATATCGTCTGCCGGACGGATACGAGGTACGCTGATCGTATGAGGACCTACGCCCATGCGCGCTTCCAAATGTTCGGCATGCATCAGCAGTCCTGCCAAATCATATCGATATAAATTCAAGCCGAATAACACGCCGATCCCTACATCGTCGATACCGCCTTCCATCGCTCGGTCCATCGCTTCTGTGTGGTAAGCGTAATCATGTTTCGGCCCCGTCGGATGCAGCTGTTCGTACGTTTCTTTATGATACGTTTCCTGAAATAAAATATATGTGCCTATCCCCGCCTCTTTAAGCTTCCGATAATTTTCTACTGTCGTAGCCGCAATGTTTACATTTACCCGACGGATCGCGCCGTTTTTATGATGAATACTGTAAATCGTTTTAATGCTTTCCAGTACATACTCAATCGGATTCATAACCGGATCTTCCCCGGTTTCCAACGCCAGCCGCTTATGCCCCATATCCTGCAGCGCGATCACTTCCCGCCGAATCTCTTCCTGGGTTAATTTTTTCCGGCGAATATGCTGGTTCTGCCGGTGATACGGACAATACACACAGCCGTTAATGCAGTAATTAGACAGATACAGCGGCGCAAACAGCACAATGCGTTTGCCATACAATCGTTCCTTGAGCTCTTTTGCCAAGGAAAACATTTCTTCATTCAAATCTTCCTGATCGCATTCAAGCAGTACCAACGCATCTCTATGGGAAATTCCTTTTCCCTCTTTGGCTTTTTCTAAAATCGTTTGGATTAATTCTCTGTTGCTTTTATTTTTCTCCGCATATGCCAAGGTATCCATGATTTCCTCATGGTTAATAAATTCTTCTGCTATTGCGGATTTCGGATCGTATTTCACTCTAATTCCTTTCCTCGCAGCCTACTTTGCGGCATATACCGTTTTTGCCTGTACGCCTTCCAACATTCCCAGTTTTCCTGCCAGCGCGCTTACGATATGCTGCGGCGCTTTAAGTACAAGGCTGATAACAGCGGTCTGTTTATCTGCTTTCGGCAATCCCATACGGCCTACGATATAACGGTTGTATTGATGCAATATATCGTTGATTCTGACTGCCGAATCGGTATCCTGTACAATGATTCCTATCAATGCAATTCGTTCTTCCATTGGATCGCCTCCCTTCTTGTCGGATTGGATAACTCGAGCATGACCTTCTTACGCAGGACGAACCTTTGTAATGCAGTATCAAGATATATGTGCTATTATACTATGTCCAACATTTCTTGTCACATATATACACCCTCTCCACGAAAACACTCTTAATTCACTTATATTACAGCGCCTTATCGCATCGCCGCAGACACAAAACCCGGCCTCCCATCCTAAAAAATCCACTTCAATAAATAACATAAACAAATATGCAGTTGCTGATTCTCCTTTTCTCATCGCCAAACTCTTACTGTAAAAGCATTGCCAAAACCACTGCTTCAAACTCTTGCCTTTTGTCAGATATCTTCCGGCTCTATCATTAACATAGTGCACATATCGACAGCACCTTTTATATTCTTACTTATCCTCCGGTTTACTTCCCCATATCCATAAGATGTTTTATATCACCGCTTTCTGCCCCCAGTAATATCGTTCCTTCGCCACCGAATTCATCCCTGAAATCTACCCTCATATTGCCGGGACTGTCATATTTTTATCTTGTCCGCCTTACAGATTCGGTGTCCCCAGTTCTTGTCCGCAAACACCCGATAAAGAAATAGTTTATTTTTACAATTTTCAGAGGAAAGTATGCTATAATCAATACAAACAACAAAGTAAAGGAGTCGATAGTTATGGAAATCACCAAAGATACCGGTATCATGGATGCGGTACAAGCGCATCCTGAAATACTTCCCGTATTTATGGAATATGGATTAGGCTGCGTAGGCTGTATGGCTGCGCATTACGAAACGATCGGAGAAGGCGCCGGCGCTCATGGCATCAACGTAGACGCATTCATCCAAGATCTGAATGCCGCATTACGTAAAGAGTAATCATTCCTGGCCTTATTCCGCAGAGTAAGGCCAGCTTTTATTAACTATTTCCATGTATCCTATATCTGTTTTTTATAAAGGAGGACTATGCCTTGTATATATTGCCTGCATCAGAATTAGTCGCGTCCTTTGACATCGATGCGCAGAATACCTTTACACCTGTTTGCCCTGATGAACTGCCTGTCCAAGAAGGCGATGCAATAGCCGAAGAATTAAATCGCCAGGCTCAGTTTGCGTCCCGCCGCATCGCTTCCCGTGATGCCCATTCTCCGGCAGCTGTATGGATTGCCGATGCCCATCACCCTCCGCTTACCGCGGTGCAAGGATATCAAAATGCAGATGTATATTGGCCCAGCCATGCGATTGTCGGCACAAAAGGATTCGACTTTATTTCCGGCCTTGATCCTGCAGCATATGATTTTCAAGTATATAAAGGCATTGAACCCGACTGCCATCCTTATGGCGCTTGCTATCATGATCTGCAAAATACTCGTTCTACCGGTGTAATTGAGTACTTGAAATGTCATGGCATTACGACCGTCATTTGCGGCGGTTTAGCGACTGATTACTGTGTAAAAACAACAGTTCTCCAACTCCTTTCCGCCGGATTCACAGTTATCTTAAATTTAGGCGCCTGCCGCGGCATTAGTCCGGATACAACTGCCGCTGCTGTTGCTGAAATGGAAAAAGCCGGCGCTGTTATTATTTCTCAGGCTGATGAATTGACCAGCCCTGTACGTTAAGGAGGTATTTCTTATGGATATATTAATGATTCCGGGTCCTACCCTGTTAGCCCTTGCGGCCGTATTTATTTCTGGTATACTGGCACTCTATACACAGCACACCGTCTATTCCCGCTTAGATCGGGAAATTCCGGAAGCCGTCCGACAGGCACTCCAGAATAAAGAAAAAGAAGTATTGGCCGGCGCACCTCATTACAATATATTTGCAGAAAACCAGCACCGCCATCTCCTGGCTATACATACTCATGTATATCGAGCAATGAACGAAGTACTCGCGCAGGAACAGCTTCTCCAATGGCCAAACTTCTCTAAATATACCAAAGAAGATATGCAGACCTGGCTGCTTCATCACGGTTTTACCGCTCCGCAAACCCGAGATATCGTTTCTCAATGGGACGAAAATAAAAATCTGGCATTTGAAAAAATTACCCAACTCTATTCGGATACGGCACAGCAAAAAACAACCGCTCTTCTTATGGAAGCACGGCAATATATCGAAGACAACCAGCTCTATGTCACGCAGTCTGTCTATGAAGATTTGCTCCGTTTCATGGAAAGCTTAGAAAAACTTCATCGTAATTACGAACAGGTTACGCCGTTTTCGGCACCAGATACTGCAGAAAACGATGCATTGAAAGAAGATATCGCTATACAGTACGCCGCCTTGACGGCTATTTTCCGAACGGCGCTGCAAAAAGGCATGCATGAATAAGTCTCATAAAAAAGGAATCTTCCAACTGACGGAAGATTCCTTTTTTTATGCTATCCATACCGGCAAATACCAAAACGCCGCTCCCAGTTCTGGCTTTATTTTTCCAAATGCTCGGTTTCCCATTCTTGTTTCGCCTTCTCATATGCGTCCAGCGTCCATCCTTTTGCCAACATATTCATCAGCAACTTTCCCGTATTATTGGCATCATCAAACGCAGTATGCCATAGCCCTGCCGTATCTACGCCCTGCTCTTCCGTGGCCTGCCGCAAACCGATTGTCCGCTCACTGCCAACCCAAAACCGATAGGCTTCTGCCAAATCTAAATAGGCAGAACGTGGGATAGGATTCTCTATACCATGCCGCTCGCATCCTTCCTGCAATACCGCATAATCGGAGTCGCCCCATGCCGTAAAAAATGTTTCCCCCGGCTCATACAAATCCGCCAGTTCACGAACCATCTCCTCAAACACAATCCCTTTCTTCATATCTTTTTCAGTAATCATGCAAAATTCCATGGCCTCTTTTGCCTGCTTTGGAAAAAAGTGTGGTTTTACAAAATCTTGTACCTTTCCCAACGTCTCACCAGTAGCTCCATCCAGTTTAACTGCGCCAATCTCAATGATCTCAGAAAAAAATCCGCGCGGTTTCCCTACCGGCCGTTTATAAAAAGTAAATTCAAAATCTACAACTAAAAATCGCTTTTCCATACCCGCCCAAACCTCCATATACGCCTGCTTTTATTTATTATAACTTCTTCTATTGTAGCATATATAGAATATTTTACCATCAGAATTAGAGTATATCTCCGTTTTGATGAGCACACTCAAAGCAGCCTAATATTTACAGCTTTGCCAGCTGCATGCAGATATAGATTTTTTGTGCGTTTTTATACCGTCCATAGATTTTCATCAGCACGCCAGATCCTAGCTAATCCTCTTCCGCATAAGGCTCTTCTCACCTTCCTATACTGCCTGCATATGCTTGCCAGTATTTCTGCTTTAATTTTTGTTAATTAATTCTCCAACCGCGTTGATAACGCTGATTGTTGTCCTCTAACACCGTCAGCACCGGCTTCGGTGCATTGACAGGTCCTTGATAAACGAAAAACCACCTACATTTCTGTAAGCGGCTCTATGCCAATACACTTATTTAATCTCTATGATTAGGGCAATTTAAACAAATTTTTACTAATTCTTCGCTCCAAGTCAATTCATCTGGTAAAAATCGCTTTGGCGTATGCCCTTCTGCGACAACAGATGTATCAAAACAAAAATCATCTTCTACAAGTCTATTTACCAGCGGGCACTGAATCGTCTTTTCCATCAAAGCTTTCCACCACCTTTATATTCTCAATACCGCATAGTGCTTGCTTGATATCCTTTTAACTGCCCATTTATTTTTCAGTATATCATACTGTTTAGCAACTATGATACATTTTCGATCTTGCTTATCTCGAATTTTCTTAGCTTCTTCACCAGTAGCTGCACGCAACATTTTTACTTCATTAGCAAAGCGTAATTTGCAGTTTACAACGAAAGGCTTCCCATTTCTATCCTTGACATCACGGAGCAGATCGGTTACACTAACCTCAAGAGGATGGGAATTGGTCTCCGTTCTTACGCGCTCAGCATTATGAGTGTCGTATGTGAGACGTTCCCATTCTTTTTTTGTATCATCATTTCGTAAAGAAACGCGTCAATAATATCAACGCGCTGCTCCGTTTCACTAAAATCTTTACAAACAATCTTAACCAGATACAAATCATCATAGTTCTTAATCAACGTATACATATCCACATAATACTGATCCTTCTTATGGACTTTATCTTTATATTTTTCTACTATCACTGCATTATCTAATACATGGGGAACGGCATTCAACGCTTTTAATCTCGCTTTTTTTCGCAAAGGAGGTTTTATGACTTTTTGAAACTATAAAATGTCATGTATCGTATTTTGAAAAAAATAAATCATAATCCCGTCTTTTTTCCATACTTTGTCCTAACCATGTTGTTACAAAATCTTAAAATCCCTTTGTGTTATATCCATGCGGTACAACATCTGTAACATCTAATACTTTAAGTATTTTCAGTAACATTCGGATTAGTAATCAAATACCTCGCTATACTTATTTCACCGGGCAGGAGGAGTTTGGCATTAAACGTTGAATCCTGCTGGCCGGTAGAGGGGCGCGAATGCCCGGACAGTTCCTCCCCAATATATCAGATTCTTTTAGAGCCGCTTATGCGTTTTTTAATTCACGCATGGCGGCTTTTTTATCTAGAAATTCTCTTCTATCGTGTAACGGTAATTTCCCCGTTTGAATATAAAAAAGCAGCCGATTATTCCGGCTGCTTTTTCCACACTTGCTTATTCTATTCACCTGTATACCATAGGAGGTTCCGCTTATCTGCCTATGCCTGAGAGAGAGCACAGGCAATCTATTGCTTTTTCGCTCTTATATCAGGCATAAAAGAGGCACAAAGTTCTCCACTTACATAAGACTTTAGACTTTCCCAAATTTCTTTGCATAAAAAAGGAGCGCCCATGTTTATAGACGCTCTTTCTTCTAATCAGCAACTTCCTATCCTCCCAGTCCGTCTCCAGACAAGTACTTTCGGCGTTTGCGAGCTTAACTACTGTGTTCGGTATGGATACAGGTGGATCCTCGCAGCTATCGTCACTGAATTCTCTTTCCTTGAAGCAACTTTCGTTCCTTCAAAACTACTCAGAAGAGTCTTTCCTTAACTTCCCCTAATTCCTTCTCTCTTGCTTCTTAAGTTAAGCCCTCGATCTATTAGTACCAGTCCGCTCCATTCGTTGCCGAACTTCCACTCCTGGCCTATCTACCATGTCGTCTTCATGGAATCTTACTAGCTTTTGCTATGAGAAACCTCATCTCAAGGCTGGTTTCACGCTTAGATGCTTTCAGCGTTTATCCGTCCCAGACGTAGCTACCCAGCTGTACCCCTGGCGGGATAACTGGTACACCATTGGTCTGTCCACTCCGGTCCTCTCGTACTAGGAGCAGCCCCCTTCAAGTTTCTTGCGCCCGCGATGGATAGGGACCGAACTGTCTCACGACGTTCTGAACCCAGCTCACGTACCACTTTAATGGGC
>UREG01000019.1 GCA_900546795.1 uncultured Veillonellaceae bacterium
GAACGAACGAACGAACGAACGAACGAACGAACGAACGAACGAACGAACGAACGAACGAACGAACGAACGAACGAATAGAAAGGAGTAGAAGGGAGGGCGGTCATGGAAAAACTGTTTAAAAAGCGGATGCGCGTTATTCTGCTTATGATGATGTCGGTCATGATGGTGGTAGTTTCCCTTTTTGTATATAAAGAAGAAAGGAAAGTAGAGATCCGGGATATAGAGGAGATGCTGGAGCAGGTCAAGCTGTCCTATCAGTACAGCCAAACCACGGTGGAAGAAGCGAGGACCCAATTTAAAAGAGATTATCTGAACCGGGCGTTTGCGATAGACTTTGTGCTGGCGCATACTTCTTGGCAGGATATACCGGCAGAGATGGAAAAACTGAAAACCCTGATGGAAGTAGAGTCGATCCACGTGTTTGATGCAGAAGGCAACGCAGTGTATTCCACGCAGGGAGATTTTACCGGCGTTTCGCTCAAAGAGCATGATCAGACGAAAAATTTCTGGCCTCTCCTGAATACCAAAAATCCCAACGCATTTGTCATCGATACGGACAGCGAATCTATCATGACGAATCAGAAGCGGGTCTATATTGGAATCAAATCCTCTCTGCCGCAGTATTCCATGGTGCAGATCGGGATTGAACATTCTGTGCTGGAGTCTTTTTTACAGATGTCTTCCATCGAGCATATTGTGGAAAATACGCCTACGCTGGCAACGAAAGCCATCTTTGTGGTGGATGTGAAAACCGGAGACTTGCTGAGCATTACGCGCAATAACAATCAGCATCTCCAGCTGGAAAATGCCGATACGCCGGAAAAAATCACGTCCGCCCTGCGGAGCTTGGAAGATGGCGGATTGATTCGGATTAACGACTCGTGGAAAGTGGCGAAAACAAAGGTGGTTGATGATAAGATCATCGGCGCGTATATCGATGCGCCGCTCATGTTTGCAAAAATGATTTGGGACGTATTGTATCTGATGATCGGCGCAGGGCTGGTCATGGGCGCTGCGGTGATGATCTTTCGGGCGGATATCCGGAAATATGTGCTGGAAGATATCAATATGATCCAGAAGAATGTGAAGAAAATCATTTCCGGCGATATGGACGTAACCTTTCGGACGGAACATCAGACGGAGTTTCGGGAACTGATGGATCTGATGAATGCCTGGAATGACAACTATAAAAACAAGAGCAGCCGTCTGTCTCTGCTCTCGACGGCGATCAACAAAAATCTTGCCGTGTTTGAATGCCTGGGCATGATACAAAAGTGTTTCTATGCGGATAACATGCAGGAGGTTCTGGGGATTGACGATGAAGAATGGCAGATCGTATCCCGGACGCCGGAATCCTTTTATACCTATATTCATACCATGGTGCAGTGGGATAAAGAATATGGGTATATCCGAACGAAAAACCGGTATTTGGAAATCTATTACTTTACCGAGAACAAGGACTTTTTCGGCATGGTCATCAATCGTACCTCCGATGTAGTCGAGCAGCTGCGGACAAAAGCAGAACTGCGGGACGCAACGGAACGGGCGGAAACGGACTTTTTGACAGGACTGAAAAACCGCTCCGGCTATGAACAGGATGTGATCGATCACCTGCAAAAGAGCCAGTCCGGTACGATGATCCTGATGGACATGGATAATTTCAAACAGGTAAACGATTACGCCGGCCATCCCGAAGGAGATCGGGTGCTGAAGCGGGTAGCAGACTGCCTGGAGCGGAGTTTCCGCGGCAGCGATATATTGGCGCGGCTGGGCGGCGATGAATTTAGTGTCTTTATTAAAGAGGTGCTGCCGAAATCCGTTTTGGAAGCCAAGATGGAACGGCTTATGGAGGAATTGCGGCGCGAATTGGAGCCGTATCAAAAATACGGCCTGTCAGTCAGCGCCGGTGTAGTCGTCCAGCCCCTGATCCGGTCGTACGAACGGATTTATCAGTGTACGGATAAGATCCTGTACCGGGCAAAAGAAAAAGGGAAGGACTGCTATTTGCTCCACTATTGTCCGGGCGTATGCATTGAAAAAAATAGAAGAGAAGGCATGGCATAAAGAGGGACGCAGCGCGTTCCTTTTTTGTGGAAATAGAGGAGCCGGGAGCTGGCGCCAGTTTAGGCAAAATGAACTGCGCAGGCGGAGGCTGGAAGGGGAAATGCCTCATGGAAAGGCCGGCAGTGCGGGCGAGCCGATAGGGACGGCGGAAATCCTTTTGATTGCCGGGCGCTGGAGGACGGTGCGAAACGCAGTATGGGCGGAGCAAAAGCGAACGTAAGAAATGGAAAAAGGGCGTATGCCGGCGGCTGTTTTCCCGGCAAGTATGGATATATATTTATTGACAAGCGAAACAATACCTTTTACAATCAAGAGGAATATGAACAGAGGAGAGTGTCGTTATGAATATCGTATTACTGGAATCTCTGGGGATATCCGATGAACGGCTGCAGGCTTACGGCGATGCGCTGCGCGCTGCGGGCCATGTGTTTACCGCGTATGAAAAAAATACGGACCCGAAGGTGCAGATCGAACGGGCCAAAGATGCGGACGTCATCATGATCGCCAACATGCCGCTGTCCGGCGAAGTGATCCGGGCGTGCAGACAGCTGAAATATATCGACGTCGCGTTTACCGGCGTAGATCATGTGGATCTGGCGGCTGCGAAGGAAATGGGCGTGAAAGTAAGCAACGCGGCGGGATATTCGACGCAGGCAGTAGCGGAATTGGCGCTGACGCTGATGATTTCCCTGCTCCGCAATGTGCCGCAGGTAGAAGCGCGGTGCCGGCAGGGCGCGACAAAAGACGGGCTGGTAGGCTGTGAACTGCATGGAAAGACGGTAGGGATCATCGGCGCCGGCGCAATCGGCATGAAAACGGCGGAACTGTGCCGGGCATTTGGCTGCACCGTATTGGGAAATAAACGGCATGTGACAGGGGAAGAACCGGACTGGATTACGTTCCTGCCTTTGGAAGAAGTGCTGGCAAAAGCAGATATCGTATCGCTTCACTGCCCGCTGAACGACAGTACGAAACATTTGATTAACGCAGAGCGGATCGCCCTGATGAAAGACGGCGCGTACCTGATCAATACGGCGCGCGGGCCGGTCATCGATTCGGAAGCGGTGGCGGCGGCTTTAAACAGCGGCAAGCTGGCCGGCGCAGGCATCGACGTGTTTGAAATGGAACCGCCGGTACCGGCAGATCACCCGCTGCTGCACAGCAAAAATACGATAGTGACGCCTCACGTTGCCTTTGCGACGGCGGAAGCGATGGTGCTTCGCGCCGGAATCGTCTTTGACAACATAGACACCTGGCTGGCAGGAAACCAGCAGAATGTGATTTTATAAGAAAGTGAACTACCGACGTACCGGCGATCCTGTATTGCCGGTATGTTTTTTTATGGGAGACATACTAAGAGATGATATTGTATCTGCAAAAGTGTATCACGGCGTTTTTATTGCCGCCGGGGATTTTTATTTTCATGACTGCCGTATTAACGGTATATTTTTATAAGAATAAAGCAAAAGGGCGGCATGCGATGGCGGTCATGCTCGTGTTAGGCTATCTGTTTTCAACGCCGGCGATGGGGGCGCTGTTTCTGCACCCGCTGGAATTTTTTTACGATCAGCCGCGGACGATTCGGGGCGATGTGATCATCGTGCTGGGCGGCGGCGTTTTCAGCGATATATCCGACGTAGACGGCATGGGACAGCTGAGCAGCGCGGCGGCAGGGCGCATCCTTACGGCGGCCAGAATCCAGAAGCGGACAGGTCTGCCCATTATTTTATCCGGCGGCCGGGTGGAAAACGATCTGCCGGCGGAAGCGGAAACGGGAAAACGGGTGCTGATGAGCCTGGGCGTGCCGAAAGACAAGATCATCGTGGAGCCGGAAAGCCGCAACACGGTAGAAAACGCCCGGTACTCCGCCGTGCTGTGCCGTCAGAATGGATATACCCGCCCGATTCTGGTTACGTCGGCGTTTCATATGCTGCGGAGCGTACTGTGTTTTGAGCGGGAAGGGCTGAACGTGCTGGCCTATCCGGCTGATTACTGGCAGAGCAAGGAAGTGAGCACGTCCGTCCTCTCCTTTTTGCCCGGCTCGTATGAAAATCTGCGGACAGCCATACGGGAATATCTGGGAATCATAGCGTTATATTTTAAATTTCAATAAAAAAATGTCATTTGACGAAAGACAAAATCGTTTCATATGATATACTTAATATCTAAAGAAAATATAAAGCAGTAGGAAGGTGAAGCAAGATGGCGAAACGGAACTTGTGGGTGCTGACGATCGTCATGTTTATGCTGGCCTCTTGTTATACGATGCTGGTGCCTTTTCTGCCGGTCTATCTGCTGGAATTGGGCGTAGCCAAAAGCGATGTGCCCATATGGTCCGGCGTAGTGTTTTCCATCACGTTTTTTGTAGCCGGCATCATGGCTCCTATTTGGGGAAAGATGGCGGATACGAGCGGCAAGAAGCGAATGGCAGTGCGGGCGGCGTTTGCCATCGGCCTGTCGTATTTTCTCGGCGGACTGGTTACCGGCCCGTGGGAATTGCTGGGCATGCGTATCGTACAGGGCGTGGCCAACGGCTATATGCCTGCGGCGATGGCCATTGTTTCCGCCGGAGCGGATAAGAATAAATTGGGAGAATCGCTGGGAATTTTTCAGGCCGGACAGATTCTGGGCGGTATTGCCGGCCCGTTGATGGGCGGTCTGATGGCGGACTGGATCGGCATGAGGAACTCCTTCTTTTTAGGCGCAGCCGTACTGTGGGTGGCAGGGACGGCGGTCATTTTGCTGGTAAAAGAGCCGGAAGGCATGCTGGCAAAACGCAAACAGACGAGCATCGTTTCCGACTTGAAAGAGTCGATGCATAATCCTATGCTCATGGAACTGCTGAGTTTTAATTTCTGTCTGCAGGCCGTGATCCTCATGCTCCAGCCGATTCTGGCGCTGTATATCGGGCAGATGCAGGGCTCGATGGACGGGGTTATCGTCGTGTCCGGCATCATTTTGAGCTGCGGCGGTCTGGCCGGCGCGGTCATGACGCCGCTGTGGGGCAAGTTTGGCCAGAACAACGGATATTTTCTGGCAATGGCCATTGCGTTTTCCGGCGCGGGGATCGCTCTTTTTCTGCAGGCCTTTCCCGATACGGTTTGGCTCTTTGGCCTGCTGCAGATGGCGGTTGGTACGTTTATTGTCGGCGCCAACCCTGCGATCAATGCGTCGCTGGTGCAGTGCACGGCGGCGGAATTCCGCGGCCGGGCGTTCGGCATGGCGACGACGGCGCAGCAGTTCGGCGGCATGTTCGGCCCGCTGCTGGCAAGTTTGGTAGCGACCTGGCTGGGCATGGAATATATTTTCATGCTTGCCGGCACGGTGTTATTTTTGGTTGGTTTTCGGATCTATACGGCGCACGTGCGCCGCGGCGACCGGTAATATAAACGAATTCGCTGTGTATAGATAATATATCTCTAATAGCCATACCTGGCAGAATCCGATACACTAATAAGTATATCAATGCGAAACGAGGAGCCACTATGAAAATCAATTACCCTAGGATGTGGAAGGATACGGGCAAGACGCTGATTCTGAGCCTGATCGGCGGAGCGCTGCTCTCGCTTCTGCCGGGAGTGCCTATGCCATGGCTGTTGGGGCCGGTCTGTATTATTTCGCTCTACACCTATGTGACAGGCGTATATTTTTACTGGCCGCCAATGGTGCGGAACGCGGCGCTGATCGCCGTAGGGTACAGCATGGGACGGCCGTTCACCCTGGAAGCGGGCGAAGCCATTGCCAGCCAGGGGTGGTTCATGGCAGGGGCGACTTGCGTGACCATATTGACCGGGATTGCTGTCGGCGTATATACGCATCGGAAAACGGGCATCAGCCTGCTCAGCTGCCTGATGGGCTGCACGCCCGGCGGCCTGACCCAGATGGTGCTGATTGCCGACGAATTGGAAGGCGTGGATACGACGGCGGTTACGCTCATGCAGACGGTGCGGCTGATGTGCGTGATCTTTACGGTGCCGTTCCTGGCGTATCATCTGGCCGATGAAGCGGCGGCTGCAGGGAACGCGGCGCTGACCATTACCGCCGACCTGTCCTGGTGGGTATTGATACCTATTGCGGTGCTGGGCGGGATCATCGGCAAAAAGATCCATATGCCCACGCCGTGGATGCTCGGGCCCTTTGTTTCTACGGCGATATATGTATTGGCCAGCGGCGGCACTGCGCCGGCGATTCCCAATCATATTTTCGATATTGCCCGCCTGTCGCTGGGCGCGTATATCGGCTGCCGCATCGATCTTCGCAAAGTAAAAACATATAAAGGGCTGGGGCCCTGTCTGCTCGGCGGGGGCGCGGCGGTGCTGGCCGTATCGCTTCTTGCCGGATTTATTATTGCGGAAGCCCATGGGGAAGATTGGGTTACCGCGTTTTTAGGCACTGCGCCGGGCGGCCTTTCGGAAATGGCGATCTTGGCGCTGGGTATGGGCGCGGACGTATTGGCCGTTACGGCCTATCAGCTGACCCGGCTGCTGGGGATCATGCTGGGCCTGCCGCCTCTTTTTAAATACGTGGACAAGAAATATCAAAAACAGCTGGCAAACGGATAAGGCAGCGGCTCTCGCAGAGGGCCGCTTTTTTATAGGGGGAATAGCAATGAAGGCAAAGGAATGGATAGTACAATATGAAGAAGAACTGGTGCGCCTGCGCCGGCATTTTCACGAACGGCCGGAACTATCGCTGCAGGAAACGGAAACGATGCGCACCATCGAGGACTTGCTGACAAACTGGCAGATCGAAACGCACCGGGTTGAGCCGGGCGGCATACTGGGCGTACTCGACAGCGGCCGGCCGGGACATACTGTGCTGCTGCGGGCTGATATGGACGCGCTGCCCATTGAAGAAAATCCTTCCAATGGGAAACAGCCGAAAGTGTCTGTATCCGCCGTGCCCGGCGTTTCGCATGCCTGCGGCCATGACGGACATATGGCGATGCTTCTTACGATTGCCCACATCCTGGCGGATTGCCGGGCGGAATGGGACGGCCGGGTTATTTTTCTCTTTGAACAGGCAGAAGAAGCGGCCAGCCCCAGTCTGAAAAATCTTCTGGCCTATATTCGGGAACAGGGATGGCATATCGACGCCTGCGGCGGCACCCATGTGCGCTGGGATTTGGAAGCGGGAAAAATCGGAATCGTTCCCGGCGGCGCAATGGCCGGCATGTACGGGTTTACCATCGAGATTGCCGGGAAAGGCGGACATGGCTCGCGGCCGGATTTGGCGCACAGCCCTATCGAATGCTTTGCCGACGCGGCCAGTCGGCTGGCCGGCCTGCGCCTGTCGTTTCTCGATCCGCAGGAATGCCTGTCCTATTCGCTGGGCAGCGTGCACAGCGGAGAAAAATCCAATATCATCCCGGAAACGCTGACCTTTTCCGGAACGGCGCGGTATTTTGATACGGAACGGGTGGGAAAACCCTTTGCCCGCCGCCTGGCGGCGCTGATGGACGCGGCCTGCGCCTGTCACGGCTGTACTTGGAAGACAGTGCGCTGCAGCTATTTGTGGGAAGTACGAAACGACCCTGCGTGCGCCGCGCTGATGAAAGAAGCCGTGGAGAACACGCTGGGAAGCCGCGCGGTCTGCCGGCCGCAGCCGTGGATGGGCTCGGAGACGATGGCGGCGATCCTGGCGCTGTATCCGGGGGTATATATCTTTACCGGCATTGCCAATGCGTCGCTGGGAAGCGGGGCCAATCACCATACGCCGGAATTTGATATCGATGAAAAAGGACTTCTGGCAGGAGCGGCGGCTCTTTTAGCCTATACGCTTCATATCCTCAAAGAAAAACCGGAGATTCCGTTCGTTCCCAAAGCGTGGGAAGCGGTATTTCCCCAAGAAATATAAAAACAGCGCCCGACAGATCTCTCTGCCGGGCGCTGTCTGCGTCAGGTCTTATTTCAATTTTTGTACGACGTCGCTCGTTACGTCTACGCCTTTATCGCCGGCAAAGACGCTGCCCTGGGCTACAATATAGTCCAGGCCTTTTTCTTTGCGCACTTCTTCTATTTTGGCGCGAATGTCCTTCATGATCGGTTCGAGCAGTTTCTGCTGCTCTGCCGCGAGCTGGCCGTCTATTTTTTTAGCCAGGTCGATTTTTTCCTGATCGGTCGCAAGAGAAGCAGACTGCGCGGCAAAATCTTTTCGAGACGCTTCCAGACTGCTCTGGAATTTGGCAGCGGCTGCTTTTGTATCTTTATGGCTCTGCATGAGAACCCCGAAATTTACATATCCAAGCCCGGCGGCAGAAGCCGATGCAAATGCGCTGCATGCCATCATGGCAGCCAACGACAAGGTGATCCAACGTTTGTTCACAATAAAAACCTCCTTACAATCCAGATATGTTTATTATACGGAATGCAAAGAGGTTTGTTAAGTACATTTTGATGAATTTTGGTGAATCTTCAGATTTCGGCGGCTGCAGCGGCCTTGCCTTCCCACACGTCGCGGCGGACAAAGGCCTGCCCCTCCATGAGCAGATTGGCGGTGCGGCTCATGGCCGCTTTTTTTACATAAAATCCCTGCTCGTTTTCTCCGATCTGGACGATGATATCCAAAATGCCCGACGGATGGCCGATATAAAAGGTGCCGTCGCCGGCTGCCGGCCGGGCGATATCATGAACGACGGTGCCGGGAATCGACGCGGCTGCGGCCGTGCATATCCCCGTTGTAACCGCATAGGCTTTATGGAAATAATTGAGCGCCATGGTGCGGCAGATCAGATTGACTTCGCTGGCCCGATGAAATTCGTCCTGCACCGTGCGGAACATCTGCGGCGGTGCGGCGACAACGATCTTGGGAATTGCAGGGCTCACTTTTCTGGTATCCCGGCTCAACCCCATGAGAACGGAACCGATGCGTCGGATTTCTTCCATCAAAAGAAGCAGCTGATCCGCTTCCGGCGTGTCCGGCCGTTCCTGGCTCGTAAACCCGATATCTTCCGCTCGGACGATGATCCCCGGATTGCCTGCGTCGCAGCAGGTAACCTCGATCGTGCGGCCGTCGGAAAGGGTGATGCGGTCGCGCACATTTCCCGTAGGCAGGAGTTTTTTTGTTTTCTCACCGCCGGCATGGAGAAATTCCAGCTCGATTCTGGCGGCGGTCCCGGGCACGCCGGAAATAGCGTAATCGCCGAAAAGATCCAGTTCCCCATCTGTTACGGGAACGCGGGCGACAACGATTTTATTCGTATTGGTGTTGTGAATGCGGACGGTGGTAAACGGTTCCGTGATGGGCACCAGGCCTTTATAGACGGCATAAGGGCCGACGGCGGAAATCATGTTGCCGCAGTTGCCGCTGTAATCCACATATGGCTCGGTAATGCCTACATAGCCAAACGTATAATCCACATCGGCGTCAGGCCGCAGCGACGGCCGAATGAGCGCCACTTTGCTGGTCAGCGGATCGGAACCGCCGATGCCGTTGATTTGCCGGATATCCGGACTGCCGTAAATATCTAAGATGACCTGATCCCGTACTGCCGGGTCTTCCGGAAGATCCGATTCCAAAAGGAACGCGCCTTTGCTGGTGCCGCCCCGCATGAGAAGTGCCGGAACACGTACATATCGTTTCATTTTACTTACCCCATACTCGTATACATGCAAATAAAGATGTTTGTGTTGTTGTCATGAATAAATCTTATTCAATTATAATACAACGATGAAAATAAAGATAGGAATAAAGAAGAATATACTAAATTTACATAAAAAAAGCAAACCGCAGGAAAATACGCAGGGAGAAGATAGGTTATTTGCCAAAGAAATGGTATACTAAAAGAAAACGATTCACAATAAGGAGGGACATACATGAAAGGTTATGATAAAGAAAAAAGCGTGTGGCGCCGCATGAACGAAGAACAGCGGGAAGCGGTGCATGCGTATGGCGAACGGTATAAAGCATTTTTGGATACGGCTCGGACCGAGCGGCTGGCGGTAAAAGAACTGATCCGTCAGGCCGAAGCAGAAGGATTTAAACCGTTGGAAGCGTATACGGAATTGAAAGCCGGCGACAAAGTGTACTGGAACCAGAAAGGAAAATCTCTGATCCTGGGCGTTGTCGGCGCGCGGCCGATTACCGACGGACTTAAAATCGTCGGCGCTCATGTGGACAGCCCGAGACTGGACGCCAAAGGCAATGCGGTGGTGGAAAAAAACGGCATCGTGTATTTGAAGACCCATTATTACGGAGGCATCAAAAAATACCAGTGGGTATGCCAGCCTCTTTCTCTTATCGGCGTCGCGCATAAAGCGGACGGTACAGCCGTAGAGATCTCCATCGGCGAAGATCCGGCAGATCCGGCGCTGTATATCACGGATATCCTGCCTCATTTGGGCAAAGATCAGGCGGAAAAGAAAGTGGGCGAGGCAATTGAAGGGGAAATGCTCATGCCTCTGCTGGGATTGTACAGTGAAGAAGAGAAAACAAAACCGGCGATCCTGGCGTTATTAAAAGAAAAATACGATCTGGAAGAAGAAGATCTGGTAACGGCGGAGCTGGAAGTGATTCCGGCGCAAAAAGCGCAGGACGTGGGGCTGGACCGCTCCATGATCGCCGCTCACGGTCATGACGACCGAGTCTGCGCCTATGCCGCCTGGGAAGCGCTGAAAACTGCGCAGCCCGGCGAATACATGCAGATCGCTGTGTTTGCAGACAAAGAAGAAATCGGCTCGTACGGCAATACGGGCATGAGCGCTTCCTACTTCCTGGATTTTCTGGCCGAATGCCTGCATCTGGCAGGACAGGACGGAGAGATTTGGCTGCGCCGGACGCTGCGCCGTTCCGAAGTGCTGTCGGCGGACGTAACGGCAGCGCTTGACCCGAATTTTGCTTCCGTCCACGATCCGGAAAACGTTGCGTATCTGGGATTTGGCCCGGCTATCTGTAAATATACGGGCGCCAGAGGCAAATCCGGCTCCAATGATGCGAATGCAGAATTTATTGCCAAAGTGCGGCGCATCTTCAATACTGCCCAGGTGCCCTGGCAGATCAGCGAACTGGGCAAAGTCGATCAGGGCGGCGGCGGAACGATCGCCTTTATCATGGCGCAGTGGGGATGCGAAGTCGTAGATTGCGGCACGGCGATGCTCAGCATGCACGCGCCGGTGGAAATTGTGGCCAAGACGGACGCGTATACGACGTCCCTTGCGTACAAAGCCTTTTTTGAAAGCAACTGATAGATACAGAATAAAGGATATAAAAAGAGAGCGGAGCTTATGCTCCGCCCTCTTTTTATATCCAGCCGATGAATAGGTCGGCGTGAGCCGGCTTACTTTTCGCCTGCACCGTAGCGTTTATCGTATTCAATGTATTTATCTACGTCTACGATTTTCAGGTATTCGGCAAACGGCATCATCATGTCGCGGACAACGCCTTCGTCGTTGCCTTGTTCTTTGATTTTTTTCAGCCCTTCATAAATGGCTTTCGTCCCGATAAACAGCGGCGTCAGCGGGAAGGTAACGATGGTATAGCCCATCTTGCCGGCATCCCAGGCGGTAAGCCCTGCGTTCTGGTCGCTGTTGGTGAAGAATCCCAAGTGGAGCGGGCAGGACAGTTTAGTCGGGAGGATTTCGAGTTCCTGCCGTGTTTTCGGTATAATCTTAATCATATCCGCACCGGCTTTGAGATATTCTTTGGCCCGTTCAATGGCTTCGTCAAACGGCGCGTCTGTGCGGGCGCAGATAACAAAGTCCGGATCCTGGCGGGCGTCGCAGGCTGCGCGGATCTTGCCGCACATTTCTTCTACGGAAATCGTCGTCGGTTTTTTGATAAACGGACAGTTCGGCGGCAGCTGCTGGTCTTCGATGAAAATACCGGCTACGCCGGCCCGTTCAAATTCCTGGACAGTGCGGATCGTATTGGTTGCGTTGCCATAGCCGCCTTCGGCGTCGGCCATCATAGGAATATCGATGGCGTTGGCCATATTGCCGCACATGGCAACCATTTCATTAAACGCCAGCATGCCGTTGTCCGGTACGCCTAAAATAGAACCGTGCATGCCGTAGCCGGTTGTGCCGACCATTTCAAATCCTGCCGCCTGAATCAGACGGGCCGACAATGCGTCGTAGGCTCCCGGCGCCATGATGACTTCTTTCCGGGCGATCAAATCTCTCAGTGCTTTTCTTTTGCTTGTTTTCATAACGAACTCCTCCTGACATGAATGGGTTATCGTAGGTGTAAGTCCGGTCTTTCTGCATCTCTTGGCTTCAGGATAAACGAGAACGGCAAAAGAAGCAATGCGGAAACGGAATGGCAGCTAGTTAAAAAATGCATATTGTTTTTTCACATCTGTCCGCTGTACTATATAAGTATTAGGAATCACTGGACGGATACAGGAGGCTATCATGGACTTATATCAGCTGGAATATGTGGTGGAAGTGGCCAGAAAAAAGAATTTTACCCGGGCGGCCTATGAACTGAATGTGACCCAATCGGCGCTGTCCCGGCAGATCGCCAGTCTGGAAGAAGAACTGGATACGAAATTGTTTGTACGCAAAGCCCGAACGGTGGAGCTGACCCCGGAAGGCAAGGCTTTTTTGCAGCATGCCGTAACGATCCTCAAAGATGTGGAGATCGCCCATCAGTCGGTGCTGGATTTCAAAGGCCTGCTGCGGGGAACGATCCGCATGGGCATTATCTCCTCGCTGGGAACGATGCAGTACGACCAGATGCTTTATACCTTTTATAAGAACCACCCGGGAATCCAGTTTTACATAGAAGAAGGGGGCACATACGCCTTGCTGCAAAAATTGCAGGATCGGGATCTGGATCTGGCGCTGCTGGTGCGGCCGACGGAAAAAGCCTACAGCGATATTGCGTTTTATCCGCTGCTGACCGATCGGTATGTATTGGTGCTGCCAAAAAACCACAAGCTGGCAGGCAAGAAAAAAGTATACATACGGGAACTGTCTGCCGAACGGTTTGTCCTGCATCCGCCGACGGAACAGATCCGCTGCCTGATTTCCGAAGCCTGCCAGGCGGCGGGCTTTGCTCCGCAGATCGTATGCGAATGCAACCATTCGCCGACCCAGCTGACCTTAATCAGCGCCGGCATGTGCATCGGTATCTTTCCTAAAGAAAAAGTCCGTAATATAGCCAAGAAAAAAGATCTGGCCATCGTGAACCTGGCCGATGATATTGAAAAGGAGATCGGCTTGGCAGTATTGAAAAAAGGACAGCCTACGCCAGCGGTGCAGCTGTTTTCCGATTTTATCGTCCGGTGGGTAAAAGAGCTGCCTGCCCGTAAAGCAGCGGAATCGGAACGATGACACTATTTCATGGCAGCTATGCCGAAACGAGATTGCTCTTTTTTATTCCCCGCCGTATAATGCAGGCATCAAAAGCGCAAGTCTATACTCTCTCTGCATTCTCTTAATATATTCGTTTCTCTATGCAGGCGCGGCATGTGGCGGCATAGATACGTATAGGGGTGAGATATATGACGATAGAACAATTTCGTAAAAATTGGGGAATTGTGATCGCTGTGCTGTTAGGCGCCTTGGTGTATATGATGCCTGCTCAGGAAGGGCTGTCGCCGGAAGGGCACAAGGCGCTGGCATTATTTGCAGGCGTGTTTATATTATATTTGACGGAATCGATTCCGCTCGTTGCCACCGGGCTGCTCATCGCTCCGGCAGCGGTATTGATGGGCATTATGAAGATCGGCCCGGCGCTGACAAGTTTTGCCTCTTCTTCCGTATTTCTGATGCTCGGGTCGTTTGTATTGGCGGCGGCGATGATAAAAACCAATCTGGCAGAACGCATCACCTATCAGATTCTCGATAAGATCGGGTCTACGACGCTGCGCATTACCGTGGGCATCGTCCTTGCCAATATCGTATTGTCGTTTTTAATTCCTTCCTCTACGGCAAGGACCGCGATCTTGCTTCCGATCTGTATGAGCGTTATTCAGGTATTCCATACGGAAGGACGGACAAAATTTGCCGTTAATCTGCTGATTACGATGGCCTTTACCAATGCCACGATCAGCGCGGGCATACTGACGGCGACTGTGCCGAACCCGGTTACGATCGAATACATCGTCAATGCCGGCGGCAATCCGATCTCGTATATCGATTGGCTGAAAATCGGCTTTTTGCCGGCTTTGATCATGACAATTATCACCTGGGCCTATATCCAGTGGATCTATAAACCGGAATTTAAAGAAATTCCCGGCGGCGCGGCCTATGTTAAAGAAAAAATTCAGCAGATGGGCTCCATGTCCCGCGATGAAAAATTCACGTTTGCCATCTTTATTTTAGTCGCCGTCCTGTGGTGTACCGGTTCCATTACAAAAATCGACTCGACGACGGCGTGCCTGTTTGCGGCAGTCCTGCTCTTTTTGCCAAAAGTAGGCGTTCTTACGTGGAAAGAAACGAACCCGCATATCGGCTGGAACGTACTGCTCCTTACAGGCGGCGGAATGAGCATGGGCGCGATCCTGATGAAAACGGGCGCAAGCAAATGGATGGCTTCCACCATCTTTTCCCTGTTTGGCCTGCAGAGCCTGTCCATCGTCATGCTGCTCTTTGTGGTCATGGTCATCGCTCAGTTCATGCACTTCTTCTTTGCCGGCACAACGGTTATGGCAACGGCTATGCTGCCTATCATCATGGCGCTCAGCACGGAAGCGGGGCTGGCTCCGGCTGTGCTGGCCATTCCGGCAGGCATGATCATCGGCGGCTATCCGCTGCTCATGTTCTACTGCACGAGTCCGAATATCATGATTTACGGCAACGGCGAACTGCTGAACGTCGGCGATTTCCCGAAAATCGGCGTGCCTGTATCCATTATCGCCTGTATCGTATACCTGATTACGGCGTCCACCTATTGGCCGTGGCTCGGCTTGTTCTGATATAATACAACCTATTATTTCCTATAAAATATCCCGGCTTGCAGACGTGAGCCGGGATATTGCTGTACAAAAAAGAAAAACCGCTGCCGATAGGGAAAACGATGACGGCAGCGCGCCCGTAGTATGATATAATACTGGCATAAGGAGAAGGGTTATGACTTTTAGACAGTTGCAGATTTTTATTACCGTAGCGGAATGCGGAAAAATGAAAATAGCGGCGCAGCGGCTGTTTATCTCGCAGCCGACGGTGAGCGAAGCGATCGCCGAGCTGGAGCGGCAATATGCGGTCAAACTATTTGAACGATATCCGAAACAGCTGGTGCTGACCGACGCCGGCCGGAAGTTATACGGACAGGCGCGGCAGATTCTCTCGGAATGCAGCCGGCTGGACGAGATAATGGCCGGTGCCAAAGGGCGGAGGCAGCTTCATGTGGGCGGTACGGTAACCGCCGGATATACGGTGCTGATTCCGGCGCTTGCCATATGCCAGAAAAAGGATAAATCCTGGCAGCCGTGCGTATATATCCGCAATACGCCGGCGCTGGAAAAGAAGCTGGCGGAAAATGAATACGACGTGGCGGTGACGCAGGGAACAATCGTGCATGCCGAACTTACGCAGGAAATTATCCTGCGCGATTCCCTCGTCTTTGCATGCAGCGCCGATCACCCGCTGGCCAGGCAAAAGAACGTATCGCTGGAAGAAATCGCGGCGCAGCCGTTTATTTTACAGGAACGCGGCGCCGGCGGCCGAACGGTGGTAGAACACTTTATGGCCAGCAACGATATGCCGCTTCATATTGCCTGGAGCTGCACAAATTTTGATTTGATCCGGGAAGCGGTAGCGCATAACCTGGGAATTTCCCTGCTGTCAAAACAGCTGATCTGTCAGCGGGAATATCGGGATAAGATCCATATCATCGAAGGCTACAGCTTTGACCGGGATTTTTATTTGGTACTGCATAAACACAAACACATGACGCAGGAACTGGAAACGTTCATCGCGGCATGTCAGGAAGTGGGCAGAAGATAAGGAGGGGACAGTATGAAACGAACGTATAAAACATGGGCGGCCGCATTGGCGTGCGCCGGCATCATCTCATGGGGCGCCATGCCCGCACAGGCGCTGGATTTGGGCATATGGGGCACGCTGGCGGGAGCGGCGATCTATTATCACCAGCTCGACAGCACGCTGAACCATTATGACACGGACGGCAGAGAAGAATTTTTTGAAGGATTGAAGAAAAAGAACGGCGTCGATTACGACCAGACAAAAAACGCCATGCTCGATGCGGTTATGAGCCGGCTGTCCTATACGGTATCGCTGTCCGAGCCGTCGATCGTGGAACGGCCGTACCTGTATTTCATCAATCCCAGTCAGGACTTCAACGCGTTTTGTTCCCTGGGACATACGATGAGCGTCAACAGCGGCGTCTTTCCTATCCTGAACTACAACGAAAACGAGATCGCCTTTGTTATCGCCCATGAAATGGTGCACGGACAGAAAAATCACGTTGTCCAGGGCATGCGGAAATCCTTCCCGATGGAAGTATTGCAGGCGGTGTACGGCTCGCAGAACGGGGGCAGCCTCGGCGTGGATATCCTGGCCAACTATGCGTCCGCCGTGTATGTGACGAAATCCCAGGAAAAAGAAGCGGACAAGATCGCCTTTGACTATGCCGTAGGCGCAGGCTACAATCCCGGCGGCGGCGCGGCGCTGTGGCAGCGCATCATTGAAAAGATGGGCGACAATCCGTCCACTTTTGTAGGCGAACTCTTTGCCCCTTCGGATCACCCGGAAAATGGGGAACGGCGGGACGAATACGCAAAACGGCTGAAAGAATTCAGCAAGGGCCATGTGACGGTAAAAGACGGCGTAGTATCTGTCGGCAAAACTGCCTGGATTACTGCCGGAAGCACAGACGCCATGAGCGGCGCGGAACGGTCGTATCTGATCGCCGGCAACCTGGCAGCGGCATTTCACAACCAGGGACGGGAAAGCTGGCGTGCTTATGTCGGTACGGACGGCTACGTCTATATGGGCAGCCAGCCGATCTGCCTGCCAAACGGCGGCGAACCGGGAGCCTACGCTCTTGCAGCGCAGCTCGATCAGCTCCTGGCAGGCCTGGGCAATTGACAGGAACAGCGGGATTTGCTATAGTAATGCCTATAATAGTAATAGTCGATGAACGGAAAGAGTACATGACAAGAGGAAGGGTGCAGAGAGCCGGCGCAGGTGGAAGTCCGGTCCCGACCGGTTATGGAATGGGTCCGGGAGATATGCCCCGAACGACAGTAGGCGGCATCGGTGTACTTCCACCGGTATCAAAGAAGCATGTATCGCAATAGCCGTACATAGAGCTGAGCCGAAACGGCTAATTAGGGTGGCACCGCGGAGAACAATCCTTTCGTCCCTTGTATAGGGGATGGAAGGATTTTTTGTTGTATAAAGGAGAGAAACACATGAAACGGATAGAAGATATCGGAAACCTGACTTACTACCGCCGGCAAGGCGGCCAGTTCCGGTGGATCACAGTCAGCACGCTGCTGCTGGCCATTGGCTGCATTTTGCATCTCGTATCGCCGAGCGTAGCCGGATTTACGCCCAACTGGACCATCGCGACCTACTGCGTGGCCGTAAGCCTGACACGGCCGACGTACAAACAAGCCCTTGGAATCGGGCTGGTAGCGGCGCTCATTAACGTATTGACCTCAAAATCGGGATTCCCCTACGGGAACCTTCTCAGCGAACCGGCAGGGGCGCTCTTATCGGCGGGCATCGTCCGCACCCTGCCCCGCCTGCATATCGGGCGGTACGAACTGAACCCGTCGATCAATGGAATGGCGGCAACCTGCCTGAGCGGCGGCATTTTCGTTACGGTACTGAAAATCGTCATGGAACTGCCGGATCCTGTATATTTCGGCGTCATGCTGCCGGCGGTTGCGATCATCGGCGCGATCAACGCCGTCATTACGCCGCTCTTATACTTTCCTGCCTATCACTTATTCCTGCGCCGCGGCCTGATGGAAGAAATGCGGCGCGGCGAGGAAGAAAGCGACCACAGCCAATATATTCTGGAACAAAAACAGGAGGGCGTCGTCTCGCTGGAATCGTTTAGCTACTGGTATCCGAAACAGACAAAACCGGCGCTGGAACAGATCAATTTGGCGATAAAAAAAGGCGATTTTACGGTCATTACCGGCAGCAGCGGCAGCGGAAAAAGTACCCTGTGCCTGGCAGTAACCGGCGCGATTCCCCATTACTACGGCGGAACGATGCACGGCATGGCCTTTGTGGGCGGCAAAGCGGTAACCCAGCACAGCATTGCGGACTTGGCGTGCTCCGTCGGGGCGATGCTGGCCGATTACGACAGCCAGATCGTTACCATGACCGTAGAAGAAGAGATTGCGTTCAGCCTGGAAAACCGGGGATTTGCCAAAGACGAAATCGTGCGGCGCACCAAAGAAGCCCTGCATAAAGTCGGCTTGGACGGACTGGAAGACCGGCCGGTGCGGAAAATGTCCGGCGGTCAGCGGCAGCGGCTGGTCATTGCCAGCGTACTGGCGACGGAACCGGAAATCCTGGTTTTTGATGAACCGACGTCGTCCCTGGATCCGGAAGGGTGCGCGGACTTCTATAAACTCATCAGCCATCTGAACAAAGAATACGGCCATACGATCCTGGTCGTAGAACATATCTTATCTGCCGCGCTTCCTTACGCAAACCGGCTGATCCTGATGGAAAACGGAAAAATCGCCTGCGACAGCACGCCGGCAGGAACGCTGCGGTACATGTACAGCCACGGCATTTATCTTTCGGCCATACCGGAACTGTTCCGGTGCCAGCTGGATCTGGAAGCGGCGGGATATACGCCGGCAGAACCGTGGATCAGCGCGGAACAGGCGGCAAAAGAATTTGCCGGACAACTGACGAAAGGAGGCTGCTGACATGCTGGAAATGGAAAACGTATCGTTTGATTACGGCAACGGCATCACCATATTCTCCCACGTATCCATGAAAATCGGCCAGGGGGAAATGATCGCCCTGGGCGGCAAAAACGGCTGCGGAAAGACGACGGTAACCCGCTTGCTGATGGGCTTGGAAACGCCGACCTCCGGCCGTATCCTCTACAACGGCCGCGACTTAAAAGACAGAGAACCGGCGGAACGGGGCCGGTTTATCGGCTATGTATTTCAGCAGCCGGATCGGCAGATGTTTCGTCCTACGGTTTGGGAAGAAATCGCTTACGGACCGAAACAGATGGGCTGCTCGCCGGAAGAAGTGCAGCGCCGCGTCCGCCATGCCATGGAAGCCGCCCGGCTGACCGAAGTGGCGCAGAGCTATCCGCAGACCCTGAGCCGAGGGCTCAAACAGCGGGTGGCCATTGCGTCGGCGATGGCGATGGAAACGGAATATCTGATCTTGGACGAACCGACGAGCGGGCAGGACGGCGAAGAAAAATACCTGCTTATGGACGTATTGAAACGCCTTCATCAAGAAGGCATGACGATCATTTTGATCACCCATGACATGGAGATCATGGCAGCGTATTGCAGCCGGGCCATCATCATGGGATATAAAACGAAAGCCTTTGACGGCACTCCGGAAGAACTCTTTACCAGCCGGGACGATTTGCAGGAACTGGGACTGAACCGGCCGGCTGCGGTAACACTTTCCCTGTCCATACCGGGCATGCCGTATTGTCCGAGCATGGAACGGTTCCGGGAGGAAGCGGAAAAACGGCTGAAAGGAGGACGGCAATAATGGGAAGCAGAAAAAAGAACTGGATAGAAACGCTGGTGCCGGTAACCAAGATTATTGGCACGCTCCTCTTTTCCCTTTGGGCAGTCATGCTTCACGATCCTGCCGACTTGGCGGTGCTGAACTTGGCGGAACTGCTGCTGCTGGCCGCTGCCAGCCGCCTCTATTCCAATAAAGGGGCTGTCGTCAGCTTGGCGGTATTTGCCGGATTTTTGGGACTGGTGCAGTTTTTAGGCGGCGGCACCGTGTATTCCGCCTTTGTAACCGGTCTGCGCATGCTGGCCATGACATTGGTATTTATCCTGCTTCTTACTACGACGCGCCTGCAGGATCTGACCGCCGCGCTGGTGACCCAGCTTAAGATTCCGTATGAATACGCTTTCATGTTTACGGCCGCCCTGCGGTTCGTACCGGACTTTATCAGCGAAAGCAAAGCGGTGCAGGAAGCGCAGGCCTGCCGGGGCATGTCGAGAAAAGGCAATCCCTTCCGCCGGGCGGCGCAGTATATCCGCGTTGTCCAGCCGCTGGTACTCAAATCCCTGAGCCGCAGCGAAACGATGGCTCTTAGCCTGGAACTGCGCGGGTTCGGCGGAAAACAGCGAAGCTTTTTATCTGCCGTATCGCCTCATGCGGCAGATTACGGCGCAGTGATTCTCATGCTGGCGGTTACGGCCGCACTCCTGTGCTATATATGGTAAGAAAAAATCCTCCCGCCGTCGGCAGGAGGATTTTTTGTCGTTCTTATTGGCAGCCGTTATCTAAAATTTCGGTTGGACATGACGGCGGTTGCTTCCCAAAAACAGCGCATTTTGGGAAGAGGTCAAAAGCACTTCCCAAAAACGGCGCATTTTGGGAAGTGAATAGAAAAGATAGGCGGCTGCCGCTTTATTTTAAAAAGAGCAGGTTCAAGCGGTAGCGATACGGTTTGACGGACGTGTCCTTGATATAATGGCTGGCGGGGATTTGAGCGATACGGCTGTCAATCGTATTGCGGCTTTTTTCTGCAGTGGCGGCGATTTCCTGTATCGTCGCGCCTCCTGTTTGGAAAATAGCGGCCTGTAATAAAATAAAATAAATGCGCTGCGTCAATTCGTCCGGCGAGGAGGCAGATGCCTGCAGCGTATCGTTAAGCCGCTGCTGGAATTTCATCAATCCTTCAATCTTTTCCTGAAGCAGGACGAGCGAATCCGCTGCGCTTTGACGCACAATATCCAGAAATCCTTCAATGAAAAACGTAAGCTCGCCGCGGTTGAGCTCTTTATTGGCCGCTTCAAACAACATGTAATAGCGCGGCAGATCTTTTTTGATCGCTGCGGACAAACGCACGCCAAGAATGGGCAGGTCAAATTCCCGGCTCAGATAATAGGACGTGATGAACCGCGATGTTCGGCCGTTTCCATCATAAAAAGGGTGGATATAGCCAAACAGATAATGAAAGACGGCAATGCCGATAACGCGGGGGAGTTCATCATGGTGCAGGATATGAAGCGCCGTATCCATTTCCCGGAGAATGGCCGCCTCCGGCATAAGGCCGCGGTGAATATCTTTTCCTGTCGGAGAACCGATGGAAACAGGTCCGCGGCGAAAGACCTCTCCGTCCGGCGCATTGTCCGGATCTTCGGCACATACTTCCGGCAAGGCAAATTCATCGTAAAAACGCCGGATATCTGCGCAGGAAGCAAACGGAATGGGTTCAGAGGAAGTGAGCATGGCGTACTTGGATACAATGCTGTGAAACCGTTTTCCTTTCTTTTTCTGTTTAAGACTTTGGAGCGCTTCGGAAATTTCCCGCCGCGTGCTGAACACGCCCTCGATATCGTTGGTAGACTTTACTTCGTCCACGATACTGCTGAACACGGCATGTTCCATCAATGCGGCAGGTACATGGCGTTCGATGAACTGCCGGAGCTGGAAGCACCCTTTATATATGTCGGTCAGCAGTGAAACCATCGAAGGTGTATAGCAGAAAAAAGCAGGATAGGCGCGCTGCCTGCCGATCTCCTGAATCGCCGTATCCAGATGTACCGTACTGGGCGCGTGAAAGCGCCGGTCATACGCTGATTCATACTGCTCCGGCGTTTTATAATATAGTTTAGAAAGAGGTTCGTAAGGCATGGATTTGTAAGACATAGACACCTCCTGAACGATACAAAGAAACAAAGCAGCCGTTATCTAAAATTTCGGTTGGATATGACGGCAGTTGCTTCCCAAAAACAGCCCATTTTGGGAAGAGGTCAAAAGCACTTCCCAAAAACGGCGTATTTTGGGAAGTGAATACTGTTACTATCATAGGAGGAAACGGAGAAAAAAGCAAGCGGGAAACACCGTAAATCCCCAGGAAAGATGCGGGATAGGGCGCGCAGAATCTTGCAATATACAGGCATTTTTTGTAAAATGTGAGGATAGGATATTATCAAGTATATAAGGAGCGATAAAAGAGATGAAGCGATCTCGTTGGATATGCGCGGCCGCAGCGGCCTGTCTGCTGCTGTTTGCGCTGGGGTGCGGCGCAGACGGCGCGACGGCGGAAAAACCGGCGCCAAAAGAAGCGGCAGCCCCGCCTCCGGTCATAGAAACGGTAAAAAAAGAAGTCCCTAACGGGATTCCCGTGCTCATGTATCATATGATCGGAGAAATACCGGACAATCCGGCGGTCTTGTCGGAAAAGAACTTCCGCCAGCAGCTGGATTTGCTCAAAAGAGAAGGATTCCATCCCATCAGTTTGGAAGAACTGCATGCGTACATGACAAAAAAAGCGCCGGTACCGATCAAACCGGTCGTCCTTACCTTTGACGACGGCTACCCAGATACCTATTCCATCGTCATGCCCCTCATGAAAGAATACGGATTTAAAGCGACGGTATTCATTCCCGCCGAAGAAGTAGGCAAACGGCTGACCTGGGATCAGATTCGGGAAATGAAAGCCAGCGGCATGGATATTTATTCCCACAGTTATAACCACCGGCGGCTGACCGAATGGGGCGGCAGGCAGGAACAGTACGAGGAAATCATGAAAGGCCAGGCGGCGCTGAAAAAAGAGCTGGGCATCGACAATGATATGTACTGCTATCCGTACGGCATGTATGACGACAATTCCTTTGCGGCGCTCGAAGAAGCGGGCATCAAAATCGCCGTGACCATGGACCCGGGCTGGGCCAATTACGGAGAAAACCCGCTGGCGGTAGAACGGATATGGATCGGCAACCCTGTCGATATCGACAACTTCCGGCAGCGCATTACGACAGAACAATATGATCAACGGTAAGAGGTGTTTATGAAACGGTTATTTTCTAACGATACAGGAAAGTTTTTAGTGCTGGTCCTCGTATTTTTCGTACTCACATCTCCGATTCTGGTACTGTTCGGTCCGTTTGACAATATCAAACGGACGGTAGTGGGCGCGATCTATCGGAGCCGCCATCCGCACTACATTACCTGGCTGTACAACGAATCGGAAATCAATCAGATCCTGGGCGGCATCAGCAGCGTGCCAAGACAGGAACTCTTCGACTTTAAAGCCCGCACCGATACGTCGCTGAAAATGCAGAAAATCGAAGCGGAACGGTTTACCGGCTTTTTGCTGGAAGTGCCCGATCCGAAACGGCTGCAGGTAGCGACGGCGGAAAACATACGGGAAATCGGCGACACGACCAGCAACATCGCCCGGAAAAACGGAGCGGTTGCAGCAGTCAATGCCGGCGGATTTGACGATCCCAACGGCACGGGAACCGGCCGCCTGCCCTACGGCCTTGTTATGCACGACGGCACGTACCTCATCGGCGATCAGGTAGACGATGTGGAAATCAATGACTTTATCGGATTTACCAAAGACGGCCATCTGGTAGCCGGCAAATACAATAAAGCGGAACTGCGGGAAATGGAAGTGCGCGAAGGCATCACGTTCGGCCCGCCTCTTATTGTGAACGGAGAAAAAATGATCACCAGCGGCGACGGCGGCTGGGGAGTCGGCCCGCGGACGGCGATCGGCCAGCGCAAAGACGGCACCGTCCTTCTCCTTGTGATCGACGGCCGCCAGCCGGCGTATTCGATCGGTGCGACGCTGCGGGACGTGCAGGATATCCTGTATGAACAAGGCGCGTACATTGCCGCGAACCTGGACGGCGGCTCCAGCTCGACTATGTACCTGAACGGACAAGTGGTCAATAAACCGGCCGACCTGCTCGGAGAACGCATGATACCTACCGCGTGGGTAGTAAAATAAAGGAGGAACCAGTGAACGGAATGAAAAAAGTATGGACCTATTTCCTCATCGGCGTCCTGCTGCAAGGCGGCGTCTACTACTATTTGGATCAGGTCATGCTGGCGCCGGTCTCAGACTACCAGGTATCCAGCACCAAAGAAGAAACAAACAGTGATTTTTCCGTCACGCCGAACGGCAAAGCCTATTATTCCCACGACCGCCGGTACATGGCGGTACTGGAAAACGATAAAGTAGCCATTTATGAAGCGGGCAGCAAAGAACCGCCGCAGTACATGCAGCTCAAAGGCCGCTCCGTTTCCTATTTTGAATGGCTGCCTGACCGCAACCTGGCAATCGTCGGCATATACGGAACCAATGAAGATACCGGCGCGTACCAGGTATTGATGGCACAGTACAACCCGGCATCGCCCAACCATGAACTCGACACCGAGCTGGAAGATGTGCCGCGGGGCAGCAAAATCGTGGACACCGCCTTTTCGACGGCAACCAACGTGGTATATATGAAAGTAGAAGTAGACGAAGGACGGTACCGCATTTACCGCACCGACGCAAACTACGACACGCGCCGGATCTATGTTCAGGCCGAACGGATCGGCCATATCGCCGTATTTTATGACGAAGACCGGTTCTTCTACGACAACCTGCGGACCGGTGAAATCTATATGTTCGACGGCAGCACCAGCGGCTGGCGGATCATTTCGCCGGTAGGCCAGTACCGCCTGGTAGGCGTCGATCGGAACAAAGACATATACATCGCGGAAATGGACGGCCGCGACACGGTCAAAGCCGCGTATAAAGGCCGGCTGGGCGAAGGATTTGAAAAGATAGCCACCTATCAGACGCCCAAACCCTTTGCCGAAATCACCATGGACGCGCTGAAAAAATAACACCGCCAGGGAGGGACAGAGATGACGAGAGAAGAAAAAATAAGCATCTTGTATGAACGGCACAGCGTACGCAAATTTACCAGCCAGACCATTCCCCAGGAAGACCTGACCGCCATCCTTGCCGCCGCGCACCAGGCGCCGTCAGGGAAAAACCGGCAGAACTGGCACTATGTCATCGTGCGGAACAAAGAAACCATAGAAACGATTGCCCGGACAATTCGGGAAAAAATCGCCGCCGTATCCGCCCGGCTCCTGCCGGAAGACGGAGAAGCCTATGGGAAAAGCACGCCTTACTTTACCACATTTATCACCGGCGCGCCTGTCCTGGTGCTCGTATACACCCAATACTACCATGGGATTTGGGACATGGCGGAGCGGGCAGGATTTCCGGCAGAAGAAATCCGCACCCTTTCCCGCTGCGAACCGGGAATCCAGGGGATGGCCGCCTCCCTGGAAAACTTCATGCTTGCCGCAGCAGCCTACGGTTACGGCACCTGCTGGATGACCGGCCCGATGGTGGCGGCGGAAGAAATCATGGACGCCGTAGGCGTGCGCAAAGACGGCTATTATCTGGCAGCTATGACCCCGCTGGGCGTACCGGCTGCGGCGCTGCCGGCCAAAAAATCCAGAAAACCGCTGGACGAAATGGTAACCTATATAGACTAAGCAGGTGAAAACATGGGAAAAATAAAAATCCAGAAAAACCGTTCCCTGGAAGAAATGTTCGACGGCTACCAGGAAGAAACGACCTTTGAAAACGCCATGTACGGCGACGAGCCGGCACATAAAGTAAAAGTAAAACAAAAAGCAAAGCGGAACATGAAAGCCGCAGACTTTCGGGCGGAATTCTTTACGGACGAACTGCAGGAAACTATCGGCCGTATCCTTTTCGATATCCGTATGGAATACTATAAAGACGGATTTGGAGACATATCCCTCGAAGCGGTCAAAGACGGCCGTACCGTTGTGATCCGCACTGCGCCGAAAAAGAAAAAAGACTAAGAGGAGGAACCACCCATGGCAGACAGCAGAATTATCACGGCACTGGACGTGAGTTCGTTTGACAAAATGCAGGACATCGTCGAAGTATTGGGCGATGAAGTAAGCTATTACAAAGTAGGTATGGAACTGTACTACAGCGCCGGCAGCAAAACCATAGAATTTCTAAAAGAACAGGGAAAACAGATCTTCCTCGACCTGAAACTCTACGATATCCCCAACACCGTCGGCCACGGCATTGCCGCCCTGACCCGCTTGGGCGCGAATATGATGACCATACACGGCCTCGGCGGCCGCGCCATGATCCAGGCAGCGGCAGAAGCGGCGCGCAACACGGCGGACAGCCTCGGCATTGAACGGCCCAAACTCCTTGCCATTACGGCGCTGACCAGCTTTGACGAACAAGGCTGGCAGGAAATCGGCGGCCAGCTCCCGATCGAAAACCATGTTATCCGCCTGGCAAAACTCGCTCAGGAATCCGGGGCAGACGGCGTGGTAGCTTCGCCGAAAGAAGCGCCTCTCGTACGGGAAGCATGCGGGGACGACTTCCTCATTGTTACGCCGGGAATCCGCCCGGCCTTTGCGGCGGCCAATGACCAGAAACGGATCATGACCCCGGCAGACGCCCTGAAAAACGGTGCGTCCAAACTCGTTATCGGCCGGCCTATCACCCAGGCTGAAGATCCGATCGTAGCGGTACGGAAAATCATCAAAGAAATCGAGGAGGTATAACCGCATTATGATGACCGAAGCAGAAGTAAAACAATTATTAATCGATACAAAAGCTATTTTGGAAGGACATTTCCTGCTCACTTCCGGCCTGCACAGCCCGATGTACGTAGAAAAATTCAATGTACTCCAGCACCCGGAATACACGGAAAAACTCTGCTATGAAATCGCGGAACACTTCAAAGACAAAGGCGTGGAAACCGTTATCGGACCGGCTACGGGCGGCATCATTCTGGCCCAGATCACCGGCCGAGCTCTGGGGACGAGAGCCATCTTCACCGAACGGGAAAAAGGCGTCATGACGCTGCGCCGCGGCTTTACCATTGCTCCCGGTGAAAAAGTCCTCATCGTGGAAGACATCGTGACGACCGGCGGCTCGATTCGGGAAGCAGCAGACACGGCAAACAAAGCTGGCGGCGAGATTGTCGGCGTATCCCTGCCGCCGCGGTCAGCAAGACGTGTTGAAAAAGGAATATAGAACTATATGAATTTTGCATGTAAATAAAATATAAGACAGATATGTGAACGCATGATTTTCCATGCAGTTGGAAGAGGTAAAAACGGCGCTTCTTCCCATGCCTAGTATAAAAAATGTATAAAGTGAAAAACCGATGTTTTCTGCCGCTCCGCAGACGGATTGAAAAAATGGACATAATTAGTACAATAAATAAGGATAAACGATAAGCAACAGATCATATAACAGCGGGGTGCATACATGAAAGCAAAGAAACGAATAAACGTATTGTGCGTCTTGGCCATATTGGCAGGCAGTATAACGGCGGGAGCAGCAGGAGAAACGGCGGAGGAAACAGCAGAAACGCTGTATGCCTCGGCAGCAGACACGATAGAAGAAAGCCTGGACGAGACAGCAGACAAAGCCGCGCTTTTTTCCCTGGACGCAGTGCCCTATGCGGGAACGAACTCGTATGAAGCGGGCGGCGGTACGGCAAACGGCAAATATGCGGTTGCCATCGGGGACAGTGCATCTGCAGGCAGCGATGTGGATTCCGCCAATGCCGCGCATGCGGTGGCGGTAGGCGCGTACAGCAATGCAAGCGGTATTGGAGCAACGGCTGTCGGTTCCGGCGCAGCTGCCGGGGAAGAAGGCTCCGCTTTTGGCGCCAGCAGCAGTGCGGCCGATAGCGGCGTAGCGGTTGGCTCCGGAGCGGCGGCAAAAGAAGACGCGGTAGCCGTCGGCGCAGGAAGCCGGACAACTGCATCCGGAGCGGTATCCGTCTGATTTGGCGCGAGCAGCGGCGGCAAACAGGCGTTGGCCATCGGCTATTTGACCCAAGCGGACGGAGATAAGGCCATGGCTATCGGCAGCAGCGCCGTTGCTTCGGCAGAAAACAGCATGGCTATCGGCAGTAAGAGCAAAGTATATGGGGCAAATAGCGTTGCCTTAGGAAGCGGGACTAGTGTTCTGTCGGAAAACGCCGTCGCTATCGGGACTGGTACATCGGTAGCAGATTCGGCGCAGTATGGGATTGCCATGGGATACGAAACATCTGCCAGCGGAGAACGTGCAATCGCAATTGGCTTTACGGCAAAGGCAGCTTACAACCATGCAATAGCTTTAGGGGATAGTGCGTCTGCAAGTGCGAACCAATCTATTGCGATAGGTACTGCTGCTCGGGTAAACGAGGCTGGGTCACAATCGATCGCTTTGGGACTAGCTTCTTCTGCCCAAGCAGCCGGTGCGCTGGCTTTGGGCAGAACGGCAACAGTTACAGGCGACAGAGGGATATCTATCGGCTATAATGCTGCATCATCAGATACCGCTGCCATTGCCATTGGCGGAAGTGAGGGCGAATGGGAAGCGGCTAAGGCATCGGGCAAATATAGTATTGCGTTAGGAACCGGTGCGTCTGCCGACGGAGAAAATGGAGTCGCTATCGGGGCGCAAAGCTCCTCTTCAGGAGTGGGGGCGATCGCTATAGGTGTTAGGGAGGCGAGTATGAATCGCCTGACTGCGGCGTCAGGAAAGAATAGCATCGCTCTGGGGGCTGGCGCTCAGGCAACGGCTGAGTCAGGGATAGTATTGGGAACTTTAGCACTGGTAGAGAGTGATTACGCGATTGCCATAGGAGGAGCTGTATACGGAAATGCTAGTCACGGTATAGCGATAGGGTATTCGTCGTCTTCTTCTGCAGACATGGCGATAAGCATAGGTAACAACGTTTCTGTTAGTGGTACATCTAGTGTAGGATTGGGAAATTCCTATTCTATTTCTGGTAGAAATAGCATTGCAATCGGTAATGGTGGCGGTGCTTGGGCCGTTAGCGATAACGATGTCGTGGTGATTGGACATGAGGGGAGGATTTCGGGAGATGGTGCAGTCGCGATCGGCACGAGGACATATGCAGGGAGCAATGCAATTGCCATAGGAACGGACGCGGCTACCTCCGGAGATAATGGAGTCGCGATCGGCAGGCGTGCAGTTGTATGGAATAATGGTGTAGCCTTGGGAAGTAATTCGACTGCAACTGGGACTGGCTCGGCGGCCATTGGTGATGGTTCCAAGGCATGGGAAGCAAACGTGGTGTCCTTTGGGTATGGGGCAGAGAACAGCGATGGTTATGCGGTTACGCGCCGGCTGATCAATGTGAGCGATGGTACGGAGGCGACGGACGCCGCCACATACGGCCAGCTCCAATCGGTACAGTCCGAACTGAAACAGGCGGATACGGCGCTGCAAACCAGCCTGTCGGCGGCAGAGCGGCAGATCAGTACGCTGGAAACAAATACGGCAGGCATTACTCATACGGAAGCAGGCACGGTGATTGAAGGAACGGTTGCCGTTTCGACAGCGGGAGAGATTACTGGAGTCCAGTCGCTGAATGGAGCCGTGATCGGCGCGGATACGTTTAACGGCGCGGCAATCAGCGAAAACTCGTTTAACGGCGTAACCATCGGTACGAATCAGGTCAACGGCGTTCACCTCTTAGACGGCAATATCAGCCAGGTGGGAAGCCTGACGACTGCAGGCGGCCTTTCCCTTACGGCGGGCAATAAAATCACTGGCTTGGCAAACGGCGCGCTTACAAGCACCTCCACGGAAGCGGTCACGGGCGGTCAGCTCTACACGGTGCAGACGGAGTTGGAAGAGAAATTTTCTGAATTGGAAACTTCGATCGATAGAGATACGACGGCTCTTTCCGATCGGATCGGTACGCTGGAAACAAATACGGCAGGCATCGCTCATACGGAAGCAGGCACGGTGATTGAAG
>UREG01000020.1 GCA_900546795.1 uncultured Veillonellaceae bacterium
TAGCTTAAAATTGAATGCTTCTTATGTTAAGAACTATACCATGCAGAAAAAATACTTCCTGCCTTATGATTTGGATTGTTGGAATCAGTCAACTCGTGATTGGGTTGTGCAGAAAGGACGTATTGCTAGTAAGGCTTCTTTAAATCAGTGGTTTACTGAAAGTCAAGGTTATACTATTCAACCTACTATTGAATACTCTAACAAATTTGGTAAACATGCTGTATCGGGATTGTTTTTGTATGAGTATTCTAGGACTGACGAATCAAGCTTATCTGCTGGTAGAGAAGATTTCCCTATTACCGATATTATGGACATGAGTTATGGTCTGACTGTAAACGAAAACCTTGTCAAAGGAGGTCATGGTTTGGACAGACGCGCAGGGTATGTATTCCGTTTTAACTATTCTTATGACGATAAATACTTATTGGAAGTAACTAGTAGGATTGATGCTTCTACTGCTCTCCCTAAAAAATATAGATGGGGTGTATTTCCCGGTGTATCTGTAGGATGGCGTATTTCTCAAGAAGATTTCTTTAAAGAAGCTGTTCCTTTTATGGAAAATTTGAAAGTTAGAGCGTCGGCCGGACGTTTAGGTAGTGACCGTTCCATCAGCAATACGATGCCATGATACGCCGGCACCGCTCCGCAGGATACGCTGGTTCCCGCACTGCGCGGAGTAACCGGTATATGGTACTTGTTGGCCAGCTTCATAATTTCTGCAATTTCCTGCGCCGAAGCCGGCCATACCGCTGCTTCCGGCAGCCGATGATAATGCGCGTCGGTTTCCTCGTCGGTCTTATACCGATCCAGCACATCGGCGTCTGTCTTTACATATTTCTCTCCTACGATCTCTTTTAACGCATGGATCACTTCTTCTGTTACTGGCTGATACTTGTACTTCATATTACTTGGCTCCTTTCCCTTCCACACTACCCTCGGCCGCAGCCGTACTACTCTTTGCTGAGCGTTTCGTTTTCTTTTTCTGCATCCATATCGGACGAACGGTTTTCGGCAAGCGCGCATTCTTTGCGAAGCGCTTCTTTTACCTCGTCGATGCACGCTTCCGGTATACCGTTGGCAGCGGCTATATACTGTTCCAGCCGGCCGTCTGCCATCGCTTTATCCATAACCGGCACTTCAAACGGATCCAGCAGAACAGATAATTCCACTTCCCCTTTTGGGTTATAGCCAAAAATCCCTTCGCCTTCCTGCGGATCTCTCGTTTCCCGCACAGCTTTCACCCCGTATTGGCTGATTATGTTCTGCGCAGCGGCGGCACACCGTTCTCTAGCGGCCCGATAAGCCGGCGCTTTCGATTTTTCCACGGGATATATATCCACCATCACCGTTTCTTCTTTTACATCCATCATTATCGTTTCACCTCACGTTCTGCATATCCCTTATTATCCTGTATTTTTCTGCAAAAAACAACCTTTTCGCTTTAAGGACAGAAAAAAATACCGCCCGCATTTGCGGACGGCATCTCGCGTCTATATCCTATTGTCTTTCTTGCTCCGCCATGGCTATTACGGAAGACTCCAGTTTTTCTTCTGCCAGCTCTCTGCGGTACGCATTGTACTTTCTCGTTTCCGCTGCCACCACGCCGGACAGCCCCAGCAGCGCGATCAAGTTCGGGATTGCCATCAGTCCGTTTACAATATCTGCCAGCACCCAAATGGCTTCCAATTTCAGGAATGCCCCGCAGGCAATCAGCCCGATGAAAATCAAACGGTACGGCCGAATGACTTTTACCCCAAACAGATAGGTTGCGCACCGTTCTCCATAATAATTGCAGCCCAAAATCGTGGTAAATGCAAACAGTACCAAACCAAGCATCAAAAGAATACTGCCAAATCCAGGATAAGTCATCGTAAACGCCTGCTGCGTCATTGCCGCTCCATTGGCCGGTCCCTGCCATACTCCCGTAACCACCAGCGTCAGCCCGGTAAGCGTACAGATCACGATCGTATCGATAAACGTCCCCGTCATAGAAATCAAGCCCTGTTCTGCCGGCCATTTCGTTTTGGCTGCCGCCGCAACGATCGGCGCGCTTCCCAAACCGGATTCATTGGAAAAGACGCCGCGGGCTACCCCATTTTGAATCGCCATCATTACCGTAGCCCCTAAAAATCCGCCGGCAGCCGCTGTCGGCGTAAACGCCGATACCAAAATCGCTTCGATTGCCTGCGGTATTGCTTCCGCATGAAGAATCAATATACTTACCGTGGTAATGAAATATACAACGGCCATAGTCGGTACGATTTTTTCTGCCGTTTTCGCTATAGATTTTAATCCGCCGATGGTAATAACGGCAACCAAAGACGTCAGTACGACTGCAGTATATTCTACCGGAATCCCCATGGTAAGATGCGTAATCTCTACGATCGAATTGACCTGCGCAAAGGTGCCGATTCCAAAATAGGCACACAGCACGCCAAAAGCGGCAAACATCATGGCAAGCGGTTTATACGCTTTGCCCAGACCATTTTCGATATAGTACATAGGGCCGCCGGAAATATTTCCATTCGCATCTACTTGGCGGTATTTCACTGCCAGCAAGCATTCTGCGTATTTCGTTGCCATCCCAAAGAAAGCCGCCATCCACATCCAAAACAGCGCCCCCGGACCGCCGGCTTTTATTGCCGTTGCTACGCCGACAATATTGCCGGTCCCTACCGTAGCCGCCAGCGCCGTGCAAAGCGCCCGGAAACTATTTACATCGCCGCTCCCGCTGTTTTCTGCTGAAAAAATCAGCCGCAGCGCCAACGGAAGCCGATAGATCTGAATCAAACCCAGCCGCAGAGTAAACCAAATCCCTGTTCCTACCAATAATATCAATAACGGCGGTCCCCAAACGAACCCATCAATCATTTTTAACATATCCAGCATAGTTCTCACACCTTTCAATAAAAAAGCCAGAGTATACAAAACAATATACTCTGGCTGCATTAATAAATACATAATAGCAATAATAGCAAATAACAAAATACCTTATAAGATATTTTTTATTGTCTCTGTCCACTGGCCTGAGAGATAAAGGCAAAACTGCCCGTGCACCTTCGGCGCCCATTTAAGGGACTCTCCAGAGTTGTGTCCATATATAGTCACTGCCTTGCGGCACCTGAGAGTGTTACTCCTTCGGTAGATGATCCCATCTTCTCCTACATACTTCACCCACATATATCCAGTTGATAAAGAACTATGGCTTTGTCCTATAGAACATCTCGTCATGACGTAGCTATATAGTACCGCACAAAAACACAAGTGTCAACCCTAAACACGCTTTCCTCTGCACTTCTTTGTGATAGTTTCTATGAATGCAGCGCAGTCTTCTTTGGTTCCCATGCACCTGAACCTTTTCCTTTAGAAATGCCTGCTAAGCATGTTTATCTGCTATATATAAGCATTAGCTATTTATCTTTCAATCTTTTACAATAAACTCATCACCACTGACAATATTGATGAAGCAAAGGAGTATGAGTACAATGAAACAGCGCATGTTAGGACCCCTGTCCGTTTCTGCCGTCGGCTACGGCTGTATGGGGCTTTCTCATGGCTACGGCCCCGCCCCGGAACCAACGGAGAGTATTCGGCTGATCCAAACCGCCTATGAATCGGGCTGCACTTTTTTTGATACTGCGGAAAGTTACGGCGCCGGCGAAAATGAAATACTGACCGGAAAAGCCATTCAGCCTTTTCGCCAGCACATCGTTCTCGCTACGAAATTCCACATTCTTCCCACTGAGGCAGCTACAGACCGAACGGCTCTTCTTTCGGTGCTCACCCGCCATGCGGAGGCTTCGTTAGCGCGTCTTCACACCTCTTACATTGATCTGTATTATTTGCACCGCATCAATCCAGAGGTTCCCATAGAAGATGTCGCCTGGTGCATGGGGGAACTGATCCGTTCCGGCAAGATCCGCGCCTGGGGAGTATCGCAATGTACGGAAGAAGAACTTCGCCGCGCCCATGCAGTCACCCCGGTGACGGCCGTGCAAAGCGAATATTCTTTGATGGAACGCATGTTTGAAGCCGACGTTATCCCGGCCTGCCGTGAACTTGGCATCGGCTTTGTTCCTTTCAGCCCGCTGGGCGCCGGTTTTCTAAGCGGTTGTTACCTGCCTGAACAAACCTATGTCGGCGATGACGTCCGCCGGGTCATCACCCGCTTTGCACCCCACAATATGCAGGCCAATCAGCCGCTATTGCAGCTGGTCAAAGACTATGCAGCTCAAAAAGGTGCGACGCCGGCGCAGATCGCTCTTTCCTGGATGCTGCATAAATACGATTCTCTCGTTCCGATTCCAGGATCCCGCACAGATTCCCGTATCCGGGAAAATCTAGGCGCAACAGCCATCACCTGGACGGACCAGGAATTTACCGCCTTTGAAACCGCTCTGGCTGCCATCCCCATCTACGGCAACCGTACAGATGAAGATATTGCTAAACTAAAAAATATGCTTCCATGATAGGAAAGGAGTCCTTATGAAAACGACAGCCTGGTTATGCACCTTATTGACAGTATCCGCACTGGTTTCTGCCTGCGGAATGGATATGTCCGCTCCGTCTGCCCCCGCCGTGCCGCAGACCGCATCTGCAGCCCCGCAGACGACTTCCGGCAGCCGGATATTGATCGCGTATTTTTCCCGCCTGGGCAATACGAATTATCCCAGCTCGGTGGACGCTTCGACTTCTGCCAGCATATTCATGCAGAACGGCAAACCCTGCGGCACAACAGAGCTTTTAGCAAGAGAGATTCAACAGCAGACAGGCGGCGATCTCTTCTTGATCCGCAGCCAATCGCCTTATCCCGTTTCCTTTGACGATGTCGTAGAATTAAACCACCAGGAAATTGCTCGGCAGGCTTTTCCGCCGCTCGCCTCCACCGTGGATTTTGCTAATTACGATGTGATTTTCGTCGGTTATCCTGTTTGGGCCAGCACCATTCCCCGTCCCGTTGCAACGTTTTTGCAGCAGGCACAGTCGTCCGGTAAAATCGTCGTTCCTTTCTGTACCCATGACGGATACAGCAGCGGCCGCAGCTACCGTGATATTCAAGCGCTGGTTCCGCAGGCACAGGTATTGTCCGGCCTTGCCGTAGAAGCAAAAGATGTGCCCGCTTCCGGCGAAACCGTCCGTACCTGGCTTTCCGGCCTGCCTTTACCGGCAGCAAATGAAGAACAGACACAGTGCGCCTCGGTTGTAATCAGCGGACAGACCCTGCAGGGGGAATGGGATGATACGCCGCTTGCCCGGGAAATCCGTTCTCATCTTCCCGTATCGGTAACAATGTCCGGTTACGGCGGCCGCGAATATTACGGCCCTCTGCCTTTCCGTCCGGCAAACAGCGGTCCTGTGCAGCGCAGCTTTGTAAACGGCGATATCACCTATTGCCCTGCCAATAATACCATCGCTATTTTCTATGCCCAAACCGACCGTCCCAATCTTACGATGGACGTCATTAAAATCGGCCGAATTACCGATGACCTGACTCTTTTCCATCAATTGGGCGATACCGTTTCCATGACATTTCAGGAGGGATAACTAATGAAAACCAAACGGCTTCTTCTTACCGGCCTATCCTGTGTTCTCCTGCTTACCCTTACGGCTTGCGCCGTAACATCTGCGCCGGCAAATCCGCCGGTATCCGCACCGGCGGCCGCTGCACCGGCTTTGCAGGAAACGGCAAATAAAAAAATTCTGATCGCCTATTTTTCCCGCGCCGATAACACGATCGTCCGCGATCCATCGGCCGTCGATATCCAGGCGACCACCTCGGCCAGCCTTCTGCCGCCGGGAAACGTAACCATCATGGCGCAGCTGATCCAGCAGCATGCAGGCGGCGATCTATTTGCTATCAAAGTCCAGCAGCCATACCCGGAAAACTATGAACAAGTGCTGAATCAGGCGTCCGATGAAGCGGTAAAAAATGCCCGGCCGCCGCTGGCTTCCCATGTCGAGAATATGGCGGACTACGATATTATTTTCCTCGGCTATCCCAACTGGGATTACGGCGCACCGATGGCTGTCCGCACTTTCCTGGAAGAATATGACCTGTCCGGCAAACTGATCATTCCCTTCTGTGCCCATGGCACCGGCGGCTTATCTTCGAGCGTGCGGCAGATTTCCCAGTCCGTTCCCCATTCCACCGTTGGAACGCCAATCGGAATTTCCCGCACCGATATGGATAAAGCGTCGCAGCTGATCGAAAATTGGCTGTCCACCTTATCCTATGAAAAAAAGTAACCTTGCTTTCCACATAACTAAAAGGCCTCTGTATACACAGAGGCCTTTTTATACAGCGCCGCTTCTTACAGCCAATCTTTCTTATTCCAGGTAAGAAAAAGGGTCCACGCAGGAATCAGATACAAATACAAAGCGGTGAAAATACTTTGTGACGAAGCGCCGATACTTGCCAGGGGAACGGCCGCCGCAATCGACCAGGGAATCAGGCCGCAAATTACGATAACCGTATTTTCCAGCAAAATAGCCAGCCGCTGCCGATCCGGTTCCGCTTTTTCACATAACTGCCGGGTCAGCACTACAGCCAACGCCTGATTACAGGTGATAGCCGCCGTTGCAGCAGCGCTTGCCAACACCGCCGCTGCGGGAGAGATCTTTTTTCCCAGCCATTCCGCTTTTTCTTTTACCGGCAGCAATAACCCAGTTCCTTCAAACAGCCCGGCATACGAAGACGACAGACAAACAATCGCCGTCACCTCTGCCATGGACCAGATACCGCCGCCGTTGATCATCGCTCCCAATACAGGGTCGTCGGCATAATATCCCGTCAGACTGACCGACAGTATTTCCTGCCAGCTTGCCTGCTGATACACGATGCTGATCACCGCCGCTGCAGCAATACTGACCAGCATCGCCTTTTTTACCGAAGCCCGCCCTATCATAAATACGAGGATCACGGCAGCCGGCAGCAATACGAGTCCATCAATCGCAAAATGAGAAGAAAACAACGCGCCGATATCCGCCGAAGCTGCCGCCGGCCCAACGGGCAAATACCAGCCGGCGGCTCCATAAACAGCGCTCGTTGCCGCGAAAGGCACCAGCGCCGTTTTCATCATCAGCCGCACATTATGAAAAATATCCGTCTGCGTCAGCTCCGCCACTAAAAGTGCGCTGGAAGATACCGGCGAACAGCGGTCGCCAAAATACGCGCCGGATAAAACAGCGCCTCCGGCCCATACCGTATCGATCCCCAGCGAGGATGCAACCGTCATACAGACTACCCCCATCGTCGCCGCCGTACCAAAAGACGTCCCCGTCAAAAACGATACGACGCTGTTCAGCCAAAATGCCAATACCAAGAATACCGAAGGCTGAATCAGACCCGCTGCATAATATACAATCGCCGGAATCGTACCAGCCGCCCGCCACAATGCCGTCAATATCCCGATTAAGATAAATAACAGCAAGATATTTTTCACCATGCGAACGCCTTCCAGACTCATCTGCAGCAGGGAAGCGCCTCCATATCCTCTATATCGTCCATAGCCAAAGAAAAGAAAATAGCCGGCAGCCAATGCCGCCAACAGCGGAATGCCCGCAAAAATACAACCTAGCAGCAGGAATGAAAATACACAAAGCACTTTCAGCTCCATCGTATCCCCCTCTTCCGTTCATACATTACTTCATTTATTATCCCCCGGGCCGCTGGCTTTGTCTATGTTCTTCTTTTTCTGCTGCACATAGTAATTTTTTATAAAAACAAACCCGCTGCCTAAAGACAGCGGGTTTATTCTGATTATAACAAATCGAGGATACTCTTGCCTAAAATTTCTTCGCGCGTTGTTTCATTCGGAACGATCGTTTCCAATACCTGGAACGCTTTGTCATACGTTACTTCCGATTCAAACGCCGTATGCGGCCAGTCACTGCCCCACATCAAACGGGACGTGCCATAGGCTTCTATCAATTCCGGCACCATGATTTTAGCGGCTTCTACGCCTTGTTCGCCTTTGCCAACGCGGTACCAGCCGGAAACTTTTACCCATACCTGCTGCGTTTTCCCTACGGACAGCAGATATTTAAAGCCTCTGTCTTCCAGCGGATTTACCGGGTCCGGTTTGCCAAAATGGTCGATCACTACATGAACGCCTGCATTGAGGAGCGGATCTACGATCTCCGGAATATCTTTCGACTCCCGATGGATTTCTACATGCCAGTTCAAGGATTTTACCTGAGCCAGGCAATTCTGCCATACCGGCGTATCGAAGTCCGGAATCTCCCGGCCAACCAAATTCAAGCGAATCCCGATGATACCCTGCTCTTTGAGCTGCTTCATTTCTTCCAGACTCATTTCCGGATCAATTACGGCTACGCCCAAAAGCCGGTCCGGGTACTGTTTAATCGCCTCAAGCATGTAGCTGTTGTCCGTTCCAAGGAAGCTCGGCTGAATCAGCAGTCCCATATCCAGCTGATGCCGGGTAAAGTTGCCGATAAAATCTTCGGCAAAGGCATCGTAGTCCGGTGCATACCGGCGGACAGAAGCCAAGGGCAGCCCTACTTTAAATACATGAGCATGTGAATCGAAAAGTTTCATGATAGTTCCTCCTTCACCTATTTCACTGTTTCATTAGAAAACAAATGTTGCCAAGATTGCAAAGACAATAGCAGCGGCCATACAAAGCGGTGCGCCTTTAAATAACAGTCTGCTGAACATTTTATCTCTTTCTTCGTCACCTACCGCACTGAGCAGCAAGCTGCCGCCGGAAGAGAACGGAGAGATTGCCGTTGCCTGTGCGCCAATCGTGATCGCCAGGAACAACGCGCCTGCCGGAAGTCCCGTTGCTTCCGCAATAGACGGAACGATCGGGAACAGCGCCGGCGTTACTACGCCCATCGTGCTGCTGAAGAACGACATGAATCCGCCGATCAGCGCCAATGCAATCGGTACAAACAGCGGCGGGATCGAAGCACCGACCCAGCTTGCCAGCATTTTTACCGTACCGGCTTTAATCGCTACCGCAATCAGCATACCTACGCCGCAAATCATGATCAGCGTGCCCCACGGTACTTTGGCGATAATATCTTTTTCGTTGCCAAGTCCCATGCACAGCGCGATCAAAGTGAATACAACGGCTACCAGACCAATATCGATCTTCTTATTCAAGAACGTAATCATTTCAGACTGCGGGAAGAGCTGATGCATGATTGGGAACGCCAGCACTGTCGCAACCATTAAAATAATAAGAGCAATTGTCTTTTTCTGCTTATCATCAAATTTTTCCGGTACCGGAATATCCAGTTCCACATTCCCTGCATGCGATTTGCTGAAAAGAATCATCACGCTAAGAACGATAACAGGGATAACCATGGATGCCAGGAAGATCCAGAAATCAAACGTATACGCTTCTGCAGCATATCCGGCATTTTCCATCAAGCCGATAAATACGACGCCGCCGGCACTCGTCATGAAGTTGTTGCCGCACAGCGCGCCATAGTTAGCTGCCAACGCGCCTACCAGCGGGCTCAATCCCGTCTTGCGGCACAAGATCATCGTAATCGGTCCAAAGAACGCCATTACCGCAAAGAACCCAGCGCCTAAACCGGAAATAATCGTCGCTGCAAAAAAGATCCCCAGCGGCAGTAACCGCGGCGCCTTTCTCGTCGCATACAGCATATGCTGCGACATTTTTTCCAGCGTGCCGTTCAGCGTTGCAAAATTATAGAATAACGCAACACCGAATATTACGAAGAAAATCTTCATCGGCCACATATCGATCAGCGCGCCGGTTTTCAAGTCCAGCATAAAGCAGCCAATCAAATACGCAAAAACAATAGCAAAAAATCCAGTATTAAATTTTGTTTTGTACCCGAACGCGATAGACAGTGCAATCGCTCCCAGTACGATCCAGTTGATCATAATTCTCCTCCTTTATTATATGTTTATTTTCATGAATCACCAGATGTACGATGCGATAATATTTTATCGCATCAGGAATTATCTTTCATAATTCCGCGCTTATTATATCATAGGTTTTTGGTCATGTATAATAAATTCTTTTTATTTTTCATAAAATGACATAAATGAAGGGTATCTACCTCAAAATTTTTTTAAGCAGATACCCTCATCATTTCATTTCGCTTATGCCAACAACAGATTTAACCGTTCTTGAATCGCTTTCAAAAATGCTCGCGAATTCACGGCCTGTTTTTCTTCCAAATCCGAAAGAGCATACAGGTCTTTTGTCATAATCCCTTCTTCAATTGTCTGAAGAGAGGCTTTTTCCAGCTTATCTGCAAAATCCGACAATGCCGCGTTGCCGTCCAGTTCACCGCGTTTGCGCAGCGCGCCCGTCCAGGCAAAGATCGTTGCAATGGAGTTCGTAGAAGTTTCTTCCCCTTTTAAATGCTTGTAATAATGGCGCTGTACTGTGCCATGAGCCGCTTCATATTCATAATATCCCTGCGGAGATACCAGTACACTGGTCATCATCGCCAAGCTGCCAAAGGCAGTCGAAACCAGATCGCTCATTACATCGCCGTCGTAGTTTTTGCAAGCCCAGATCATGCCGCCGTCCGACCGAATCACCCGCGCTACGACATCGTCGATTAACGTATACATATATTCAATTCCGGCCGCTTCAAATTTTTCTTTATATTCCGCGTCATAAATTTCCTGGAAAATATCTTTGAAGCGATGATCATAGGTTTTCGAAATCGTATCTTTCGTCGCAAACCACAGATCTTGTTTTTGACTCAGTGCAAATTCAAAGCAAGAGTACGCAAAGCTGCGGATTGAGGCATCTTTGTTATGCATGCCCATCACAATGCCCGGCTCGGTAAATTCATGAATCGTCTGCCGTTCTACCCGTCCGTCCGGATAGGTAACGACCAATTCCGCTTTTGCCGGTCCGTCTACTTTGGCTTCCACATTGCGGTACACATCGCCATATGCATGGCGGGCAATCGTAATCGGTTTCGTCCACCGCTGCACATAAGGATGAATCCCTTTTACGATAATCGGCGTCCGAAATACCGTGCCGTCCAACAGCGCCCGAAGCGTACCGTTTGGACTCTTCCACATCTGCTTCAAATCGTATTCTTCCACACGGGCCGCATTCGGCGTGATCGTTGCACATTTTACGCCTACGCCGTACTTCTTGATCGCTTCCGCTGCGTCTGCCGTTACCTGGTCGTCCGTATCGTCTCGATATTTCATACCTAAATCATAATACTCGGTCTTTAAGTCTACATACGGTTCAATCAGATCTTCTTTGATCCACTGCCAAAGAATACGGGTCATTTCATCGCCGTCCATTTCAACCAATGGTACCGTCATTTTGATTTTTTCCATCATACTACCTCCTTTTACCACATATCGAAAAAACTGCAAAGGTGTTAACTTTATTATAAAAGAAACATTCCATATTCTACAAATAGGATTTTACCTATCCTCACCATCAATGATTTTTATTGATTTTACTTATACCTTTAGAGAATGGATGGGAGGGATTATACCTGGAAATCATACATTACACATAAAAACAGCTCCCTAAGGGAGCTGTTTCGCTGTTTTTCTCTGATTATTTACCAGATGCATAGAAATTGATCAGGCAGCCTTCTGCAATGATGTCTCTTTCTTCATCAGAGAGATAGCCCAAAGATAAGCTGATGGTTTCTACGCCGTTTTCTTTAATTACATATGCCGTAAACGTATCGGCTTTGCTGAGAAGCTGTTCCCGTACGTTCGGCACAAATACATAGTCATGTACGTCCAGTTTCGGAATATCGCTTTCCGTAATCAAGAACGGAAGCATACCCCAGTTAATTACGTTGCTGCGGTACCGTTTCGTCGCATATTCCAATGCGATGTTTGCCGCGCCGCCGAGTACGCGCTGGCAGGAAGCTGCCTGTTCACGAGCAGAGCCGTCGCCAGGACGATTTGCGAAAATCGCGCTGCCGTAATTCGTGTCTGCTGCCAGCTGTTCTGCCGTTTCCGACAAATCAAGCGCTTTGATTACCGTTTCATATACTGCTTTTACTTCTTCTGCACCTTTATTTTCCTGGCGCAACTTTTCCACTGCCTGTACCGCTTTTGCCCGGCCTACATATTCCGGAACTTTCCGGCTGAGCGTAAATTCAGACAAGGCGTACGGATTGGAACGATAAGAAGAAGTTTCGCCGGACGGAATCAATTCGTCCGTCGTCGTTACCGGGTCATGAATAACCGCTGCCATTTTCAAGAGAACGTTTTTCGAAAGCTGTTCAATGGACGGCCATTTTTTGATTGCCGGACCGTAAATTAATTCTTCGGATTTGCTGCCTTCGCCAAAACCCTGGTATACACGGTTCTGATACGGTTTTTCATCGAATTCATATGCCGGAATCGTATCGTCGAAATCGATTTCCGTTGCAGCTGTCAAGCGGCCGCCGTTGATTGCCGTAGCCGCAATGGACCGAGCGTCCATAAGAGCGACGGAAGAAATCTGGCCGTTGCCCGGTTTAGAACCTTCGCGGTTCGGGAAGTTACGGGTAGCATGACGAATACTGAATGCCGTATTGGACGGCGTGTCGCCTGCGCCAAAGCAAGGACCGCAGAATGCCGTACGAACGATTGCGCCTGCTTCCATCAAGTCAGCCAGCGCACCGCTGCGCATAAGAGCCAAATAAATCGGATGGCTGGACGGATATACGCTGAAGTTGATCTGACCCGTACCTACGGATTTTCCTTTTACGATATTTGCTGCCAGCGCCAAGTTTTCATAAATACCGCCGGAGCAGCCTACGATAACGGCCTGGTTTACTTCCAGACGGCCGTTGTTGTACCGATCCATCAGGTTCAGTTTCAAGTTTTTGTTATCCAGCTGTGCCAGCGCTTTTTCTTCTACTTCCGGCAAGATGTCTTTTGCATTTGCATTCAATTCAGCGATGGTGTATGCGTTGCTCGGATGGAACGGCATAGCGATCATCGGTTCTACCGTATCCAAATCTACGACAACAGCGCCGTCATAGTAAGCAACCTGACCCGGGTTCAATTCTTTGTACGCATCGCTGCGGCCGTGTACAGTCAGGAACTGTTTCGTCCTATCGTCCGTTCTCCAGATCGAAGTCAGGCACGTCGTTTCCGTCGTCATTACATCGATGCCGTTACGGAAATCCATGGACAAGTTGGCAATGCCAGGTCCTACGAATTCCATTACTTTATTTTTTACGAAACCATTTTTAAATACTTCCCGTTCAATTGCCAAGGCAACGTCCTGCGGGCCCACGCCTTTTTTCGGTTTCCCTTTGAGGTAAATTGCCACAACGCCCGGCGCCTGTACGCGATACGTACGGCCGAGAAGCTGTTTAACCAATTCCGGACCGCCTTCGCCGATCGCCATGGTTCCCAGCGCACCATACCGGGTATGGCTGTCAGAACCCAAAATCATTTTGCCGCAGCCAGCCATCATTTCACGCATGTACTGATGGATAACCGCCATATGAGGAGGTACAAAAATACCGCCGAACCGTTTTACTGCGGAAAGACCAAATACATGGTCGTCTTCGTTAATCGTGCCGCCTACAGCGCCCAAGCTGTTATGGCAGTTCGTCAGCACGTACGGAACCGGAAATTTATCCAATCCGCTGGCAATTGCCGTCTGAATGATGCCGACATACGTAATGTCATGGGAAGTAAGAGCATCAAATTTGATTTCCAAAGACTGATCGTTTCCGGAAATATTATGGCTGCTCAAAATGCCATAGGCTATCGTCTGTTTCTTCGCGTCTTCCAGACATACTTCCTGTTCTTTCATTTCTGCCTGTGCGAATAAAGCAGCTCCGCACTTCTGCAAATCGGCCTGCGTCGCCAAAACGCTGCCGTTCAGCAAATACACGCCTTCATGAATCAATGTTACCATCTCTCATGACCTCCTATTTAATATAATTGATAATAAAATAGATATATGAAAGCAGCTTTTTATTATCTTGACCACTCACTCCAATAATTATATACTTATTTTATGGAGGGATATTATGAATGATAATGACTGGTTATTTCTAAAGATTTTATCTGAAGAAAAAAATATCACAAAAGCTGCAAAAAAACTCTATGTTTCTCAGCCGGCATTGACCGAAAAAATCAAAAAGATCGAAAAGCAATTTAAAATTCAGCTGATCATCCGCCACCCCAGAGGGATTGAATTCACCCCGGAAGGCGAGATCATCGTCGATTATGCCAAACGGTCTTTGGACGAACTTCGCAAGACGTACGACCTGCTGTCTTCCATGGAAAAAGAAGTCAGCGGCAATTTGCGCATTGCTTGTTCCAACGTATTTGCAAAATACCATTTGCCCCAGCTGCTGTCAAAATTTCATGAAGCCTATCCAAAAGCGGAAATTCACTTTATGAGCGGCTACAGCCAAAATTTATATCAGCAGTTCCTTTCCGGAAACGCGCAGCTGGCCATTGTACGAGGCGACCACCTTTGGAATGAAGGCAAGCATCTCCTGTGGCAGGAACCACTATGCCTTTTCAGCGCAGAACCGGTGGATTTAAAAAACCTGCCGTCCCTGCCCTACATTCGGTATAATACCGATCCGCCGCTGCAGGCAATCTATGACGATTGGTGGTACAATCATTTTACCGTAAAACCGAATACAGTAACAGAGGTAGATGCACTGGATACATGTATGAAACTCGTATCCTACAAGCTGGGCTATACCCTGCTGTCAGAAAGCTGCGGCATCGATATGCCGCATCTGTACAAATACCCGCTTACCACGCAAAAAGGAGATATCATTTATCGGAAGACCTGGCTGTATCATCGCCATAATTACCAGAATATCTCTGTCGTCAAAGCGTTTATTGATTTACTGCTTGCATCTTATCCGCCTATTGGCTGATCCTACGCTATCAGTATAAAAGAATTCGGTATTGAATTTCCAATATGGTTTCACGAGAAAAATCATCAAAAATACTTATAACGCAATTCTCAGCTGTTTTTATTTTCTTTTATTCTCAAAACACATGATTAGAAGCCTGTTTTTTTCCGTTGCCGGAACAAGCAGGCTTCTTCTTTTTTTCATCGCCTATATAAATTATTTTCTTCTCCGCATAATGAGATCTTATTTTTTCTCTTTCTATAATACATATTATATATAGCAGTTTACACGCTATCACTTCTCCTTAAAAGTTTTCCTATATTCTTACCTTGACTGCTTTCTAAATGTTGTATTTCATATATGATTGAATCAATCTCTGACTTTGAAAAATACTTTCCCGATAACGCAATAAACTTTTCTCTCAAAGCTTCAATATTTAGCGGTACACTATGATCTCCCTTAGCATTTACAACGTGCTTTTTTAATACTCTTCCATCCGCTAGCTTCAACGTTACTTCGCACCCCCAATTGATAGGGTATTCTTTAGAAAAACGATCATCAGAATAGACTCGTACCCGCTTTGTCATTGCTTGGATCCTAGAATCCTTTACTCGAGTTTCAGAAAACTGCTGTAATCCAGCAGCCTTATCATACAACGCTACCGCCACTCCATACGGAATCGAAAATTGTGCTTCCGACACATTCTTAGGAGTTTGTATCAGACCGCATTGCCGATATCCTACTTCATATGTACGCACTTCTACCACTTCTACTTCTTCTGGCGAAAATGACACTTCGTTTTCCAATTGTAAAATTGCATCAATTGAAGGATGCATGCTTCGACAACACGCAAAGGGTTTTCTATCTACATTCAAAATCTCCCATACTATGCCCAATCCATCTGTTACTTTATCAAAGTCATATTCCTTAGAAGCTGCCCTATATAATCCACCGTCTTTTGCCTCTAAAATATATCTAGGCCCAGTCATTCCCCCTTTTGCCAAAAGAGCAGCCAAAACACCGCCATGGCAAGCTTTCCCTGCATGAAACTTCTTACAAGAAGCTCCATCAGTCGTAAATGCCCACAATCCACTGGCTTGAGTCCCTGCTAAACCTAAGGTATCAGCTATTTTATCTTCATCAAACTCCAATAATACTGCGGCTGCAACAGCAGAAGCAAAAATACCACAAGTCCCTGTAGCATGCCAGCCTTGAAGCCGATGGCTCGTTGCCCCAATTCCTATACTAATCCGCAATGCAGTTTCATACCCTAGAACAATTGCTCGAATAATATCTTTTCCTTTGGAATTCAAATATTCCCCTAATGTCAATGCAGCAGGAACTACGATCGCTCCCACATGTGCTTTTGCCAGTTTATGCACGTCATCCATCTCCGTAGTATGTCCCATTGTTCCATTTAAAAGCAATGCGTTTTGCAAAGATCCTCGCCGTTTCGTATTCCAGACTATTGCTGATGTCGTATCACTATCATACTCTAACAACACGTGCACAATTCCAGCCATATCAGGATACGATATGGCGCAAAGTGCCGCCCCTAAAGTATCAATTATGCATTCTTTTGCAGTATGTACTACTGATTCAGGTATCCGTTCATACGAATATTCAGAAATGAATTTTGCTAATGTTTCCGTAATCGTCATTTTTTCCTCCTATTATAAAGGGATCGCACCCAGTACTATATACAACATAACGATATATATCACAAATAAACCAATGGCCCATTTTGCAGTAGTAATTTGCCATTCTACCATATTGACTCCTGTCATCTGAATCAAAACATAAATAGAAGCAACGGTAGGGCTCAATAAGCGAAATGCTTGTCCTACCAAAGAAGCCAGTCCAATTTCCAGGGTCGTATATCCATAACTGGCTGCTGTTTCGACAAATACAGGGACGATGCCAAAATAAAATGCATCATTAGACGATACAAATAATAAAGGTACACTTAAGAAAGAAATAATAATGGGGAAATGAGCCGCCATGCTTTCCGGGATCATATCAATCAAATTTTGTGCAATAGCTGCAGCCATTCCAGACTCAGATAATATCCCCATAAATACACCTGCTGCAAATACTAAAGAAGCTACTGGCAAAATATCGCCGCCCACCTCTTCTAATAATTCTTTTTGCTCTTTAAGCGAAAAGTTTACTAACAAAGCAATCGCACTAGCTATAGCAAACATGACGACTGGAGGGTAAATATCGATAACGATGGAAGCTATTACAAAAATAGACAGTATCCAGTTGAATGTTCTGTATTTCGGTTTTTTAAATTCTGCATTACGGGCCGTCGCTTCCCGAATCAACTCTTCTGTTTCTTCCGCCGTCATAGATACCGGCCCCCGACGTTTCCGTTCCTGAATCCCCATAATATATGATACGAGCAATACATAAATGCCGCCAACAACTAACGTCGGGTACCATGGTGCCATTACATCAGATACATCTAATCCTGTCGCTGCTAATAAGCGTGCGGTCGGCCCACCCCACGGCAAAATATTAGGAATAGAGTTTGCCATCAATGTAATTACAGCTAGATTTAATGTATTAATTCCCATTTTTCGATAAATAGGAACTAAAGCAGAACAAACGATAATATACGTGGTCACACTATCACCATCTAATGATGTTCCTAGCGCTAACAGGCCAGTTCCCACCATTAGTTTCACCGGATCCCCTTTAATAAACCGAACAATCTTTTCAACCAAGGGATCAAACATCCCCGCAGCGATCATAATACAAAAGTATAGTACAGCAAAAATCATCAACGCACCGGTAGACGAAACTCCTTTAATGCCTTTCATGGCATATTCTCCTACTTCGCCTCCCATACCCCCTACAAGTGCAACCGCAGCTGGTACTACAATCAAACCGACTAAAGCAGAAATCTTTTTCGCCATTAATAAACCCATGAAAATAATAATTGTCGCATACCCTAGTATTACTGTTGATATCATTTTCTCCACTCCTTTCTTTACTTCTTCAGCGCTGAATTTATATTAATAAAAGCCAAAACTTTTACTAATATCTTTGTTTATTGTCGTCTCCATGCTATTCTATAATAAAGGAGGGTATGGTTATGACTGATAGTGATTTACTGTTTTTAAAAACATTGTATGAAGAACGGAATATTACCCGAACTGCAAAAAAATTATTTATCGCTCAGCCATCATTATCCGAAAAAATCAAAAAACTAGAAAAAGATTTTGGTGCACCGCTTATAATCCGTCACTCCCGCGGAATCGACTTTACCTCGGAAGGAGAAATTCTCGCATTATATGCTATCCGCGCTTTGAAGGATTTTAACAAAACAAAAATAGCTATTGCCAATATGAAAGATGAAATGAGCGGTATCTTAAAAATCGCCTGCTCCCATATTTTCGGCAAATATCATTTGCCACAACTGCTGGCAGGATTCCATCTTAGGTATCCCAAAGTCAAGATCGTACTGCTCAGTGACTATAGCAGAACTCTGTATCAAAAATTACTTCATGCTGATGTACATGTAGTCATCAGTCGGATCTATTATCCACACCATATGCCTTGTCAAACTATTTGGAAAGAGCCTCTATGTATTTTCAATGCTCGCCCCATATCCATACCCGACCTTCCAAATCAGCCGTATATTCGGTATAAAACCAATAACGAATTACTTACTATTTATGAAGAATGGTGGCACACACACTTTTCCCAAGAAGCCAACACAATCATGGAGGTCGATACATTAGACACTTGCATGCAATTAGTCAACGAAGGATTTGGTTATACCATCACATCAGAAAGTTGTCTTCGCCAGTTTCCTGATTTACACTATATTCCACTCACAGATAACACTCATACTCCTATCACTCGTTCCACTTATGTATACTATCCAGAAAACTATGCTTCTATACGTGTGGTAAAAGCATTTTTAGATTTTTTATTCCACCAATATCCTCCTATTCAATCAACCATTCTTTAATTGCATATTTTTTATGATTATATCGTACATCTTTTAAGAAATTAGAACTAATATGAGACTTCTTTCTTTGGCAATAGGATATTCCTATCCTGTACACTTTCTCTCCTTATTCTTTCCGTGCAATCCGAGGGGGCGAGCGGAAAACCGATAGAAATCCCTTGATTTCATTGACTTTTTACCGTTCTCATGCTATCATATATTAGCTGTATTATATACAGTAAATATATCATGAGGTGATGTGAAACATGGCAACGAGAAGAGAAGCTCGCTTTAAGGCATGCCGCCGGTTCGGCGTAAACGTTTACGGCCATCCGAAAGCGTTAAAGAGAGTAAAAAAAGACCAGAGACAGAAAAAAATGACTGAGTATGGTACTCAGCTGTTGGAAAAACAGAAATTGAAAGCATACTATAACTTACTGGAACGTCAATTCGTTCGGTATTATGATAGAGCGAAGAAACAGCAGGGTGTTACCGGTGAAAACATGCTCAAACTGCTTGAATGCCGTTTGGACAACCTGGTATACCGTATCGGCTTCGCAAGTTCCATCCGCCAGGCTCGCCAGATGGTAAACCACGGTCATATCCTGGTAAATGGCAAACGCTGTGATATTCCGTCTGCACACGTAAAAGTAGGCAGCGTTATCACATTGAAAGAAGGCTCCCGCGATAACGAAATGTTCAAGAACAGCTTCCTTGAACTCCGTTCTTTCGAGCTTCCTTACATTGAAAAGAATTTCGACGCTTTCGAAGGCACGCTGACTCGTCTTCCGGAACGCGAAGAACTTCCGCTCGAAGTAAACGAAACGCTTATCGTCGAATTGTATTCCCGTTAATATCGTTTTATCAGCAAGAACACACAAGTACAACAACACAAAAACTCCGGCGTTCCCGCCGGAGTTTCTTGTTTATACAGATCTCTCCTTGCTAAAAGGCAGCGGTAAAAACCGCTGCCTTTTATTGTTCCTGCATACGCTGGAATTCTTCCATTTTTATGGCACACTCTTTTTCTATCTGCGCCATTTTTTCCGTTAATTCTTGCCGTATCCTTTCATTCTTTATATAAGGAAGGTTGATTTTCGTGTTATAAAATGCAGACTGTACTGCCGTATGCGCCTGCAGCGTGCCGATGATTCCATCGGTAACTGCGTTTTGGTTTCCCTTTTTTATGATCCATAATCCAAGGGAGAGAAGAGCAGAGATACGAGCGCCTATTTCCAGCGGTACAACAGCTGCCTGAATAAATCCTTGTTCCATTACTTCTGTCCGCCGCAATTTTTCTTCTTCAGTTTCTTTAGGCAGGCGAAACGCTTCCATCAAAGATCCGAATGCCGCCGCATCCCGGTCGATATCTTCCAGCAAAGCTTCCCGAATCGCTTGAATCTGAATTTTCTTTGCCGTTACTTCTTCCTGTACGGAGTCGTACCCTTTTTTACCTGCCGTCAAAGAAAGCACCATCTCGAGCAAGGCGGCCGCCGCCGCGCCTGTCATAGCGGAAATCCCGCCGCCGCCGGGAGTCGGCGAGCTCGATGCCGTTTTATCCAAAAATTCCCGGAGCGTCATATTTTGAAAATTCATCTGTTCCTCCTATCCGCTGTTTACAGCCGTATATAAGCGGTTCCTTTCGCAGCGATTTCTACTTCGCCGCCGATAAGCAATGTTTTTAACCGTCCATCTTTACAATACGCGGTCACTTCTATCGTACCGCCTTCCTGCCGCACAGGAATGGAAATCGTATCTTTTTCCAATACGGCCAACACTGCGCCCAACGCCGCCGTGCCGCTTCCGCAGCTCCGTTCCCAATACAGAGTATCCGTTTCTTTTACATATACGGCCGCTTTCATCTGCTCTGTATCCAAATCAAACGCAATCATTCCCAAGGCATCATAGCTGTCTTCATCGGCCCATTTTTTTACTGCCTGCCAGCACGATTCGCAGCATTTTCCACCGCCGTTCGGCAAGACATAGTGCGTAATGCCCGCAAAAGCAGTCCGATAAAATACGGCCGGCTGCCCGTCTACGTCCAGCGCAATCGGATCGATCGCCCTAGGCAGAGGAATTCGGATTTCCGCCTTCATCACCGATGGGATTTCGCTTTTTTCCACGCTGGCCAGCATAATGGTTTCACAGCCGGAACAGGTAATGCGATAGAAACCGTCTTCCTGCGGCATTTGTCCGCAAAAAGCCAAATACGCCGCCAAAGATCGGGACGCGTTTGCACAAAACTCCCCGCCCATCATCTCCACATGGCCGTCTATTCCCTCTGCCGGATTCCGCGTAATAAAGCCCACCTGCTCTGCCTGCACACTGCCGTAGCTCATCAGCTTTTTGGCTGTTTCCGCTCTCTTTTCTTTTTCTACCGGACTGATAACAAAAATAGTCGTATTTTCAGCCGGATTTATTTTGACAAATTCTATTTCCTGATATTCCATGCCCTCATCACCCCGCATTTGTTTATTATAACAAATCTGGCCAAAAGATTCATTACGCCGGGCCATTCTTTTCGCATAAAAAACACGGCTTTATCCGAAGATAAAGCCGCAGTGTCTTTATTTTTCCAAAGTCGTCCATTGTCCGTTCTTGGCTGTCAAAACGTCCATATCCATCATCGGGTCCCGATGTTCGTCAAAAAAAAATGCGCCTGTAGCGCCTTCAAAGCCTTTGATAGCCGCCAGCGTATCCCGGAATTTTTTCCGGTCAGTGGTCGTGTTCGCTTCTTCTATCGCTTGATGAATCATCAATACCGCATCGTAAGCCTGGGCTGCAAATTGATCCGGTTCATGCCCATATGCCTTGGCATACGCTTCTTTAAAATGCTTTGCTTTTTCTGTCTGCCGATTCGGATTCCACGGCGTAGCGACCATTACATTATCGGCTGCGCTTCCCGCAAGCTTCAAGAATTCCGGAGAGTTGAATCCATTATTCCCCAGCACGGGCTGGTTCATTCCCATTTCTCTCATCTTTTTCATGATGAGCGCCCCTTCCTGATACAGGCCGGCTACGGCGATGACGTCCGGATTTGTCGCCTGGATCTTCGTCAGCTGCGCGGCAAAATCCGTATCTTTATCGGCAAATGTTTCCGTTGCCACCACGTCTAAGCCCAGTTCTTTAAATACCTTCTGAAAGGTTTCATTTTCTCCGACCGCGTGGTCATTGTTATGAGAATACAGCATCGCTACTCGTTTGAACCCTAAAATATCATGGGCTTTTTTTACCGTAACCGGAATAGCCGTCTTTCCGGGAACCGCGTTGCGGAAGATATAATCGCCGATATCCGTGATTCCCGGCGCGGTCGTTCCCGTGCCAAACGCTACGGTCTGGTATTGCTGCGCAATCGGTCCGGCAGCAAACATTTCCCCGCTCGTCATCGGCCCGACTACACAAAGTACATTATCTTTCGTAATGACCCGCTTCATCGCGTTGATCGCTTCGTTCTTATCTAATTTGGTATCGTACGTTGTAAGATCCAATTTTATTTTTGTATTCGGATTAGAATTGATTTCTGCTACTGCCAGCTCTACCCCCTCTTTCATCGCTGTGCCGTAAGCAGCTCCCGGCCCCGTATAGGCCGTTACAAATCCTAATTTAGCAGTCTGCCCCTCTGTTTTGCCTTCCTTTGTCTGCCCGCCGCAACCGGCCATCGTCAGTACCGCCGCCACTGCCAGCAGCACTCCTGCTTTTTTCCATACCTTGTTCATACCCCATCACCTTTCTATGCCGGAATTGGTTCCGGCCCTTTTATTTAGAACATACCCTGCGGTATTGCTCCCCCTAATTCAGCATACAAAAATCCCCCTGCATATATCTTTATAGATATACAGGGGGTATACCATAACTTATTTTCCGCCTAAATACGCTTCCATTACCTTCGGATCTTTGGCAACTTCCGCTCCTTTTCCTTCCAGGACGATTTTTCCCGTTTCCATGACATACGCATAATCTGCGATGGACAAGGCTTTTCTGGCATTTTGTTCTACCAGTAAAATCGTCGTCCCCGCCGCTTTGATATCCTGAATAACCTGAAAAATCTCTTCGACTACCAACGGCGCCAATCCCATGGACGGTTCATCGAGCAAAAGCAGTTTCGGCCGCGCCATCAGCGCTCTGCCGATTGCCAGCATCTGCTGCTGTCCGCCGGATAAGGTCCCCCCGTATTGATTTTTTCGTTCTTCTAAAATCGGAAATCGTTCGTATACTTTTTGAATGTCGGCACTGATCTCGTTGTCTTTCCGCTGAAAAGCCCCCAGCTCCAAATTTTCCAGCACTGTCATTCCCTGCAGTATCTGCCGGCCTTCCGGCACCAGCGAAATACCGCTGTACACGATGTCATGCGTCGCTTTGCCGCCAATAGACAGCCCCTCAAAGGTAATCGTGCCTTCTTGGGGCTTGATAATGCCCATAATCGTTTTCATCGTCGTCGATTTTCCTGCGCCGTTTGCGCCAATTAACGATACGATTGAACCTTCCGGTACTTTTAAGGAAATTCCTTTCAGAGCCATGATATGTCCATAGCCGGCTTTTATATTTTCTAATGTAAGCATATCACGCGCTCTCCTTTCCTAAGTAGGCTTCTATAACCGCAGAATTACTGCGGATTTCTTCCGGCTCCCCTTCTGCTAATTTAGAGCCAAAATTTAACACGACCATGCGGTTGCACAGATTCATCATCAAGTTCATATCATGTTCAATGATAATGACCGAGGTTCCCATCTCATCTCGGATACGGCTGATCAGCCGGCGCAGGTCTTCGGTTTCACTGTCATTCATTCCCGCTGCCGGTTCGTCCAGCAGCAGCAATTTAGGCGAAGCCGCCAGCGCTCTGGCTATTTCCAGCCTCCGCTGCTTGCCATACGGAAGATTTTCCGCCAGCTCCTCTTCCAGTCCTCCCAAGCCAACGAAACGGAGCAGCTCTCTTGCCCTTTCTACCGTTTCCTTTTCTTCCGCTTTTTGTTTGCCCGTATGAAACAAGCTCGCCAAAAATCCCGACTGCATCCGGCAATGGGCGCCGACCATGATATTTTCCAATACCGTCATCTGCCCAAACAGGCGGATGTTCTGAAAGGTGCGGGAAATACCGCGTTCCGTGATCTGATGCGGCCGCCGCCCCAAAAGCGTTTCTCCTTCTAATCGGATATCGCCGGAGCTGACCGGAAATACGCCGGTAATCAAGTTAAATATCGTTGTCTTTCCCGCTCCATTCGGTCCGATAATTCCCAGTATCTCTTTTTCATCTACCGAAAACGAGATGCCGTTCAAGGCTTTTACGCCGCCAAACTGTTTACTTACATCCGTCATCTGCAACAGCATGCCGTTCCCCTCCTTTTTTATACAGCTTCTTATACCAAGCTGTCCGGCTCCGTCCAAACCGCGTCATCACGCCTGGTGTCAAAATACCGTCCGGCCGTACTGCCATGAGCACGATGAGCATCGCGCCGTAAATCATTTCCCGATAGTCGGCCATAAACCGAAGTACTTCCGGCAGCAAGGTCAATACCGCCGCTCCCAGCACCGGCCCCCAGATTACATTGCTTCCGCCGAATACCGCAAAAAGAAGGATATCCACGACTTTATGATAGGAAAAATCCGTCGGATTGATAAAAAATGTAGCGTGCGCATATAAACCGCCGGCCACACCGGCAACAAAAGAGCCTAATAAAAACGCCATCATTTTATAATATACAGTAGGAATACCCGTTAATTCCGCCGCATGTTCATCAGCTTTGATCGCAGCAAAAGCCCGTCCTACCCGCGAGCGTTCCAAAAGAATCCAGCCTGCCAGCAGCACCGCCAGCAGCACTGCCAGGATCACCACAACTGCCAGCTCCCCGCCGGCCGTCATATCCATCGGATCGATAACGCCCCAATCGCTGAGCATCAGCCCGATTTCCTGCCCCATAGAAGGAATGCCCGACAATCCCAGCGCGCCGTTCGTAATTTCCATATTAAGCGCCGCTACCCGAATTACTTCTCCAAATCCTAACGTAGCAATCGCCAGATACAGCCCCTGCAGCCGCGTCGTAGGAAATCCAATCACCAGCGCGACCAATACGGCGACCACGCCGCCGAGAAAAATGGCCGGTACCATCGGCATATCCAGCCGCATGGTGCATAATGCCGACGTATAGGCTCCCAAGCTCATAAAACCGGCATTCCCCAGAGAAAGCTGCCCGGTAGATAATGTAATATAAATACTGATACCCAAAATAGCGTTAATCAAAATGAACGTAACGACTTGTATATAATACGGATTGAAAATATCTTCCATCATGGGCGTCCCCCTTTCCCCAGTTTGCCGAACAAGCCTTCCGGCTTCCAAAACAGAAGTACGATGATCATGCCGAATGCTACCGCGTCCCGATACGTCGATGCGCCGTAGGCTACGCTGAATACTTCCGCAACTCCGAGCAAGAATCCGCCGGCCATAGCGCCGGTAATATTGCCAAGTCCGCCTAAAATCAAAACAGCCAGGCCTTTAAATCCCATGGATATCCCCATCGTCGGCTCTACTGCATCAAACGACAGCCCTACCAGTACTCCGGCAGCCGCTCCCAGCGCCGATGCCAGCATGATCGTCATGACGATGATCTTATTGGCGTCGATTCCCAAAAGTCCTGCGGTTTCCGCATTTTCAGAAGTCGCCCGAATCGCTTTGCCGATTTTTGTCTTTTCAATCAGCAAGGTCAGCAATACCATCAGAACAACCGCCGTTCCCAAGCTGATAACCTGAATCATAGAAATTTTAAAATATCCCATATCGATCAGGCTGCCGGCCAATGCATTCGGAAACGACCGAGTCTGCGGCCCAAATACATTCAGCGCTACGCTTTCCAAAAAGATAGACGCTCCGATCGTACTGATCAGCGGAGCCAGATGACTGACCTTCTGTTTCCGCAGCGGCCGCAGCGCTACCCGTTCCAGCACATATCCCAGCACCGCTCCGACGACCATCGAGCCCAGCAATGCGGTAAATACCCCTACATTACAGTACGTTACCAGCAAGACCCCGGTAAACGCCCCGATCATAAATACCTCGCCATGCGCCATATTAATGATTTTCAACACCCCGAAAATCAATGTATATCCAATGGCAATCACCGCATAGGAACTGCCCAACGTCAGCCCATTGACCAACTGCTGTAAAAACATCTGCGTTCAACCCCTCTCTTTTATCCCCCAAAGGGGCTCCCTCGCCCCTTTTCTTATGATTCCGCCAGATTCTTCCATTGACCGCCGCGTACCGTCAGTACATCCAAGTCCATTTTCGGATCCCGGTTTTCATCAAATTCAAACTGTCCTGTCGCACCTTCAAATCCTTTGATAGAAGCCAGTGTATCCCGGAATTTTTTCCGATCCGTCGTCGTGCCCGATTGTTCGATAGCCTGATGGATCAGCAGCATTGCATCGTAAGCCTGTGCGGCAAATTGATCCGGTTCATGCTGATATTTTGCCATATAAGCTTCGCGGAAGTGTTTGGCTTTTTCACTCTGCCGGTTCGGATTCCACGGCGTCGCTACCAATACGCCATTGGCTGCGTCCCCTGCCTGTTTGATCAGTTCCGGAGAGTTAAAGCCGTTGTTCCCGATAACCGGCTGGTTCATTCCCATTTCTCTCATCTTCTTAAGAATAAGAGCTCCTTCCTGATACAGCCCGGCTACGGCGATAACGTCCGGATTCACTGCCTGGATTTTTGTCAGCTGCGCAGAAAAGTCCGTATCTTTATCGGCAAACGTTTCCGTTGCCACCACATCGATTCCCATGTCTTTGAATACTTGCTGGTAAATCGAATTTTCTCCGACCATCTGGTCATTATTGTTGGAATACAATACCGCTACCGTTTTAAATCCCAATACATCATGCGCTTTCTTTACCGTAACCGGTATCGCCAGTTTCCCCGGTATCGCATTGCGGAAGATATAATCGCCGATATCCGTGATTCCCGGTGCAGTCGTTCCCGTACCAAACGCTACGGTCTGATACTGCTGCGCAATCGGGCCTGCGGCCATCATTTCCCCGCTGGTCATCGGCCCTTCCACACAGAGCACCTTATCCTGCGTAATAACCCGCTTCATCGCGTTGATCGCTTCATTCTTTTCCAGTTTCGTATCGTACGTGACCAAATCGATTTTTACTTTCGTATTCGGATCTTTATTGATTTCTTCTACGGCCAGGTCTACGCCTTCTTTCATCGCCACCCCATATGCGGCGCCCGGCCCCGTATATGCCGTAATAAATCCGACTTTTGCCGATGTTCCTCCGGCATCTGCCGTTTTTGTACTCCCCCCGCAGCCGGCCAATGTAAAGACCGCTGCTGTAAGCAATGAAAAGACCCCCAATCGTTTCCATACCGTTCGTTTGTTCATACCCCATCACCTTTCTTTTCCCCTGATTTTGCAAGTATTCGCTGTCCCCTCAGCTCTTGCTGTATAAAAACGCCCCTGTCCGCACAATCTATACGGACAGGGGCGTCGTTATCCTACGCGGTACCACCCTGCATTCTACTCCAGGATCTCATACCGATACCGAAGAAACACAAAACCCCTATCTACACCTTGCGGCATAGATAGGGGCGTTTTCACGCGGTACCACC
>UREG01000021.1 GCA_900546795.1 uncultured Veillonellaceae bacterium
GGAACAACGATAATGAGCTTCTCGAAGCTCAAAAGGCTGAAAATTTCAAAAATTTATATGTGGCGGAAAACTACAGCGGCGACAATGGCCAGCTGCATATGAATGTCGTCTTGGGCAAAGACGATTCTGCAACTGATAAAATGATCGTCGGCGGTGACACTTCAGGCACAACCTATATCAATTTTAAAAATATCGGTGGTAGTGGCGCACAGACCGCTCAGGGTATCAAGGTCATTGAAGTTCTCGGGAATTCTGATGGTAATTTCATCAAGTCTAATCCCCTGGTCGGTGGCTTATATGAATATTCACTCGTCAAAGGCGGCAATCAAGGTACTGAAAGTGATTGGTACTTAACATCCTATGCGCCTACTACTGCCCCTGTCTATCGTCCTGAAACAGGTTCATATCTGGGAAACATGGCCTTAGCCGGTTCTATGTTCGATCTCCGCCTTTATGATCGTGAAACGCATCTGCAGCATCAAAACAATCAGGAAGATGGCCCTAATATCTGGATCATAAACAGCTATACCCGTACGAAACAGGATTTCAGCAACGATCAGATCCACGGTAATGCCAATCTATACAAACTGCGCATGGGCACTGATCTTTATAATGAAGTCAATGATAAAGGTGAACAGCAGCTGTTCGGCATAATGGCAGCTTATGGCAATGGCAGCCAGACGACTTCAGCCAGTTTCGCCAACCGTGATTCCAAAGGTTCTGTCGATGGATTTTTATTAGGTGTCTATGGCAGCTGGTTTGAAAACGCACATGACAGAAGCGGCTGGTATGCTGATACCTGGTTCCAATATGGCTGGTTTGATAACGAAGTCAATGGTGCCGGACTAAGCAAAGAAAGCTATGATACCAACGGCTGGGGACTTTCGGCAGAAATCGGTAAATCCATAAATTACAAAGAAACAGATCGGCGTACTTATTCTTGGCAGCCTAAGCTTCAGCTTACCTATACCAAGCTTAATAATGATACGTATACTGAAAATAATGGCAGTACTATCGCTTTTGGCAATGAAGCCAATCTTCAAACACGTTTGGGACTGCGTTGGTTAAGTGAACAGAATACAGCTTCGACAAAAAAAGATTCTTTCTTTGCCGAGGTAAACTGGCTCCACAATTCTAATAATTACACTATTTCTTCTCTTGGTGACAGTATTTCTCAAGACGGTAACAAAAATCTTGGCGAACTTCGTCTCGGTTATGAAAAAGAATTCAATAAAGACTGGTTCATCTCTGCTGATCTCAGCGGACGTTTTGGCAGTAATTCTTACAGTTCTTTCCAAGGTATGCTGTCTTTGGAGTATCTATTCTAAAAAGAAAAACTCCCGGTTTTCCGGGAGTTTTTCTTTTTAGCCGTTTATACCAGCATGCTGTTTATATGAATCCTCCAGCAGCCTGATGAAATAATGATAACTCGCAAAGAGAAATAACGACGAACCCAGCCAGGCAATCGGACTGGCGTAACAAATGCCGCTGTAACCAAAATATTCGGTCAGATATACTGCGGCAGAAGTACGCAGTATCAGCTCTACGATACCGCTGAACATAGGTATCATCGCAATACCCATACCCTGTACGGCATTACGATAGATAAAAATCTGACTGAGGAAAAAATAAAACGGCACGCTGAGATGCAGATACTGCTGCGCCTGCGATAAAACCTGTTCATTAGCTTCGCTGATAAAAATACTGATCATTTCGCGGCCGAAGAAATACATAATAACAGCGGCAAATAAACTAAAACACAGAGCCAGCAACGAACATTTTTTTACACCCTCGCGGATCCTGTCAAACCGATGAGCGCCAAAATTCTGCGCGCTGAAAACCGCCATCGACAAGCCAAAAGAAATCATCGGCTGCAAGGCCAGCTGTTCGATCCGCATTGCGGAAGTGAAAGCTGCGATCGTAGTCGGACCGAACTTATTACAAACAGCCTGAATGAAAATCATACCAAGCCCCAACACTGAAAACTGCACCGCCATTGGCAGGCCCATACGCAGATGCTCCCAGGCAAAATTCCAATCAAAATGCCAGTCCTGCTTTTGCAGACGCAGGATCGGAAATTTTTTGACAATATAAACAATACACAGCAGCGCGGAAAAGCCCTGCGCAATAACCAACGCTACTGCTGAACCAGGCACGCCCCAGCCGAACTGAATAATAAACAGCAGCGCCAGAAAAATATTCAGGATCGTTGCGATAATCAAAAAATATAACGGTGTTTTACTGTCGCCCAGAGAACGCAAAATGCCTGCCAGAAGATTATATCCCATCATGGCGATAATACCATGACTGATGATCAAAACATAACTTTTAGCATCTTCAAACAGCTCCTCAGGAACGTTCATCGCCGCTAAAGCCGGATCAAGGGCAAATGTTGCTATAAGCATCATTATCAAAACAAAAAACAAACTCAGCATCGTGCTCATCGCCACACTGCGGCGCACACCGTCAAGATCACCGGCGCCGTACCGCTGGCCCGTAACCACCGTGAACCCATTAGACAAACCCATCGTCAGCACAACCAGCATCATGAACAGAGGCGCTGTAGCCCCAACTGCCGCCAGTGCGTTGACCCCTATCGTCCGTCCTACAATAATGATATCTGCTATATTATATAATTGCTGAAAGACATTACCGATCAAAAGCGGTACCATAAAAGGAAGGATCAGCTTCAGCGGATCTCCCTCTGTCATATTCCTTACCATAAAAACACCACCCAACCATTTCCTGACTGATCAGTCAGAACTTAATTTTAACATTTATTTCAAATATTTGCAATTCATCTTCAGGATGAATTCACAAATAAATCAAATCTCTTTTTTTACTGATTCAAATATCTTAACAAGACAAATTTTTTTCTGTCAATTCACTGCCTCTTCAAACAATAAAAAAGGACGCCGCAGCGTCCTTTTTATTTATTTCAGTATCCTTTTACCACTTCATTACGCAGCTTGCCGATACCCTCGATCTCTACGACAACTTCATCTCCAGGCAGCATTGGACCGCAACCCATAGGCGTACCGGTCAGAATCAGATCGCCGGCATCCAGTGTCATACTTTGCGAAATATAGCTTAATATCTCATAGGGATTATATACCATGTCGCTGGTGCGCCCATTCTGCTTAAGCTGTCCGTTCAAATACAATTTGATCGACAGATCTGTAGGATCAAGATCAGTTTCCAGCCAGGGCCCCAATGGGCAAAAAGTATCAAAAGATTTACTGCGCAGCCACTGTACGTCCGACAACTGCAGATCCCGTGCTGTAACATCATTAGCGCAGGTATACCCTAAAATATAATCCGGCACATCTTCCGGAGCTACGTCTTTCATCCGCTTTTTGATAACAACGCCTAACTCAGCCTCATAAACTACCTCATGGCTCTGACGCGGATAAATGATTTTGCCGTCGTTACCGATAACAGTATGCGCAGCTTTAGTAAAAAGCGCAGGCTCCTTAGGTACGTCCACATGAAATTCTCTTGCATGGTCACGATAATTGAAACCGACACAAATAATCTGCTTCGGCACACATGGAGCCAAAAGTTTAGCGCCAGCCAAAGGAAAAACCTCATCTGTCATCCGCCAATAAGTATCAATACTGCCATAGACAGCGCGGATCACATCACCGTCGATAAAACCAATCCTGGCACGGCCCTGTTCTTCAAAACGTACGCATCTCATAAATTTTAACTCCTCATCTTCCGCATCTTGCGTTCTCTAAAATATACAGGCTCCAGGCCTACCTCATCTGCTAAACTAAGCGCTTCTCTCATGCGGCGCCCTACATGCTCTTTATAATGTGCATCGCTGCCGATCACCGCATATTTACCTCCCAGCTGTGCATAACGTCTGTACACCGCCAGTAATGCAGCCATAGCTCCAGCATCATCCAACCGGCGGGGATTGATCTCCAGTGGTTTTTCTTTTGCTATCAGCAGCTTAAAAACCTGATCAAAAAGTTCCGGCGCTTCTCCCAGAATCAGTTCTTTATCTACGTAAGGCATATACCGGCACATATAATCAATATGGGCAAAAGCGTCAAAATTATTATGCCGCTCCAAATTAGCCAGTGTATCTATCAGAAATTCACGTACAGCTTCAACTTTTGCCAGCCCTTCATAACAGCGTTCTTCATACAGATCGCGGCCATTAATGCAATGCATGGATGCCAGCACATAGTCAAAGGGATATTTCCCAGCCAAAGCTTCATCTGCAGCTGTTGTCTGCTTCTGCATTCCGATCTCGATTCCCAAAAGCACTTTGTCACTGCGATAAGGGCCAAACCGTTCAAAATATTCGTCTACATCAAACATAAATGCACTCGGATTCGTCGGGTAATCATCGTCCCAGTGCTCAGTGATAACGATGCCAATATTCTGCTGCTTTGCCGCAGCGACGGCCTCGGCAATTTTCATATGACTATCGCAGGAATAATCACAATGCATATGTGTGTCAAAAATCATATTCTGGCCATCCTTTCGTAGTTTATATTGTATCAAATAGGCTTGAAAAAGCAACTAGAAAAACTATTTAAAACTATTTTTCACAATATTTAACCGGTATTAAAAAACTCCTTAACAGAAAAAATTCTGTTAAGGAGTTTTTTATCAACGTTTTTTAAAATCAATCATTTTACCATTTAAATCAAATTCTGCGCTGTATGCTTCTCTGTCGCTCTCTGCATCCATCATGACGGTCCAATCGCCTTTCCAAAAACGATACACTAACGATTCTTTGACTTTTACATCTTTTTTATCACTTACTTTTTCCTGGAAAGCTTTATACATCTCAGGAATTTTGTCCATATTTAATGCTTGCAAAGCGATCAGATTATCTTCCATATTACCGCTGCCGGTAATCTTTACAGCAGATGGGCCGCTCCAGCTTCCGTTGCGGTATTCATAATGATCGACATCTTCTTTGGTTCCTGGTTTAAGGATATTGATAGAAATAAAATTACCGCCGTAATCTTTTCCTGAAACAATCGTAATATCCTGAAATACCTTAAGCTCCTGTCCTTTTAAACCATCTTTATTCTGCAGCTCGCCCATAATTTTCCCGATAGCGCCGGGCTCAGTGAAAACACTTTTACTGCTGCCACCACAGGCAGTCATGAGCATTGCAAAAATCAACATGGAAATAACTAACAATAATTTTTTCATTAGAATCGCTCCTTTAACCGAGTTCGTCTGAATATTTACAAATAACTGTTAAAGTTTCTCAATCATTTGTAAATATCATCAGATGGATAATTTGCAATTATTATAGCATACTTTTATCTGCACTTCAAAAATATTTCCGGTTCATAAACATTTGTGAAAATTTATAACGTGATATAAATAAAACTCTTTTGGACCGCTTATTAAAACCGTCCAAAAGAGTCTGCAAATCAAACGTTAAAACGAAATTCGACTACGTCGCCATCCTGCATCACGTATTCCTTACCTTCAAGCCGAACCAGCCCTTTATCGCGGGCAGCCGCTTTACTCCCGCACTCAACCAGATCATTATAGGAAACGATTTCCGCACGGATAAAGCCGCGTTCGAAATCTGTATGGATCTTGCCTGCTGCCTGCGGCGCTTTAGTTCCACGTACGATCGTCCAGGCACGTACTTCTATTTCGCCGGCAGTAATATAGGTCATCAGCCCTAAAAGTTTAAATCCGGCTTTGATCAGGCGGTCAAGCCCTGCTTCTTCTAATCCGGCCATCGCCAAAAATTCCTGCGCTTCTTCATCCGGCAGTTCGGCGATCTCCGATTCCATCTTCGCCGATACGGTAATCACTTCTGCACCCTCACCGGCCGCATACTTTACAACAGCCTGCACATGCGGATTGGCAGATGCGTCGGCAACTTCCTCTTCACTGACATTGGCCACATATAAAACAGGCTTCATAGTCAAAAGATGCAGTTCTTTCAAAAATTCCAGCTCATCTTCAGTCAGCCCCAGACGGCGTGCCGGCACTGCCTCGCTGAGTCCTGCCAAGACTTTATCCAGAACAGCCTTTTCGATTGGCACCTTTTTATCACCAGTCTTTAAAAGCTTCACCAGTCTTTCCTGGCGTTTTTCAACCGATTCCATATCTGCCAGGCACAGCTCTGTATTGATGATCTCAATGTCACGCAGAGGATCGATACTGCCCTCGACATGAGTGATATTTCCATCTTCAAAGCAACGTACGACCTGTGCAACGGCATCAACCTCACGGATATGCGCCAAAAATTTGTTACCCAGGCCTTCACCCTTAGACGCGCCTTTAACAAGCCCGGCTATATCTACAAAGCGCATTGCCGCAGGTACGATTTTTTTTGCTTTGACCATTTCTCCCAAAACAGACAAGCGTTTATCAGGCACATCAACAACACCTACATTAGGTTCTATAGTACAAAAAGGATAGTTGGCAGCCTCTGCTCCCGCTTTGGTAATAGCATTGAACAGGGTGCTTTTGCCGACATTAGGCAAACCGACTATCCCTACTTCTAAATTGGTACTCACTTAACTATTCCACCTTTATTTTAAAATGATAGCCTTTGTATGCGGGCGAGCGCTTCCTGCGTCTGCTCTCTGGACCCAAACGCCGTCACGCGCAGATACCCTTCGCCGTGCGGGCCGAATCCCGCGCCGGGAGTGGTGACGACATGGGCGTTTTCCAGCAGATAATCAAAAAATTCCCAGCTGGTCATGCTGCCCGGGGCTTTTACCCAGATATACGGAGCGTTGACGCCGCCGTATACGGTAAGTCCCGCAGCCTGCAGCCCTTCGCGGATGAGCCGGGCATTTTCCATATATTAGGCTATGTTCGCTTTGTTTTGCGCGGCGCCTTCCGGCGAATACACCGCTTCGGCTGCCCGCTGAATGATATAAGGAACGCCGTTGAATTTTGTCGTTTGCCGGCGGTTCCACAGGGTTTGCAGCGATACGGTGCATCCGTCTTTTGTATAAACCATGACGGTTTTGGGGACGACGGTATACGCGCAGCGCGTTCCCGTGAATCCGGCGGTTTTGGAAAACGAACGGAATTCGACGGCGACGTCTTTTGCGCCCGGAATTTCATAAATGCTGTGTACGACGTCCTCTTCGGTAATATAGGCTTCATATGCAGAATCATAAAGCAGCACCGAACGATTCTCTTTTGCGTATTCTACCCATTTTTGCAGCTCTTCTTTAGGAAGCACCGTTCCTGTCGGATTGTTTGGGCAGCAAAGATAAATCATATCGGCCCGTTCCTTGGGCAGATCCGGGACAAAGCCGTTTTCTGCCGTGCAGGGAAGATAGATTGCGTTTTGGAACCGGACGCCGTCAAATTCCCCCGTTCGTCCGGCCATGACGTTCGTGTCCAGATATACCGGATAAACCGGATCGGTGATCGCGAACCGGTTGTCCGCGCCAAACAGTTCCTGGATATTTCCGACGTCTTGTTTCGATCCGTCGCTGATAAAGACTTCGTCTGCGTCAATTTCGATTCCCCGCGCCAGATAATCGTGGGTGCGGATCGCGTCGATCAGAAAATCATAACCCTGTTCCGGCCCATAGCCGCGAAACGTCTCGGCGTTTCCCATTTCCTCCGCCGCCTGATGAATGGCGGCAACGACTGCCGGCACAAGCGGGCGGGTTACATCGCCGATACCCAGCCGAATGATCCGGCTCTCGGGATGGGCGGTTTGGAACGCCTCGACTTTACGAGCGATCGTTGAAAATAAATAACTCCCCGGTAATTTCAAATACGATTCGTTTACATATGCCATATAGATTCCCCCTCAGATTGTAACATTTTATCCTTCTATATTACAATGAAAACATTTTACCACTCCCCTATGCAGGTGTATAGAAATGCCGGGCGGTTCTCATTTATTCTCATGCCGCTTTCGGTATACGTTCTATGAGAAGGGGGCAATGCAAATTCGAAAAGAACCGGAATAAAAGACAAGGGCCGAAAGAGACGAGGAAAGACAGATTGGGGATAGGATATAGGATCGCGCGGCCGCACCGGATGAAAATGCAGGAAAAAGCGGGGAATAAAAGACAGCGGCGGCTGAAAAAATAGCAGAGCGGCGGGCAAAACAGGGAGAAATCGGCAAAGGAGGGCCGAACAGGCCGCGCTAAACGGTAAAAAAGACATAAAAAAATCACGGAAATGGCGGTAAGAGACAGGGAAGATATGCTATACTAAAACACAACCAACGCCGCCGGGCGGCGGACGCATCGAAATGTTATAGTCAATTTTAAGTCCTATTAAAGCCGACTGCCCTTGCGTATGATAAAGCCAAAAGACAGTCGGGGGATGGGATATGGAAAGGATCGTATATCATATGAAAATTTGCTTTGTTCTTCCCGAAACACTGGTATTGAAGAAAATCCGGCATATTATGGAAACCGAATTTTCTTATATGAATGCGGAATACCTTATCTATCAGGATTATCGAAAAGCGGGGGAGCTGCTGCGGGGGCGGCAGGGGGAATTTGACGCGGTCGTATTCAGCGGCCGGCTGCCTTATATATGGAGCAAAGAACGGATAAAGCAGGAAACGATATGGAGCTATATTCCCCGGTCGGGCAGTACGCTGCTGTCTACGCTCATGAAGCTGATGCAGGAAGGGTATGATCTGCAGAAAATCAGTTTCGATACGCTCAATGAAGATATGCTCAAAGAGGCGTTTTTAGAAATGGGCTATGATTTTACGCCGATGGTATTTAAAGGCGACGGTCTCGATACGAATTATGACGAGGAGATCTATGAATTTCACCGGCGCATGCTGCGGGAGAAAAAAGCGCAGATTGCCATGACCATGGTATACTCGGTGGAAAAGCAGCTTAAAGAAGACGGACTGCCCGTCATTTTTGCTGTGCCGACGTATAATATTATCCGCGAGCAGATCCAGCTCATGGAGCGGTACAGCAAACTGCGCAAAGAAGCGGCGGAACAGGTGGCGGTCATGATGATTGCGATCGAATACCCGTCCGAATACTCGATCATGAAAGAGTCGGAAGAACATTATCTGGAAGAACGGCGGAAAATAGAACGGCGCATCTATCAGTATGCGGACCGCATGATGGGCTGCGTCGTCGAGATGTCGCCCCGGTCGTACATGATTTTATCCACAAAGACGGTAATGGAAAAAGAAACGGAAGAATACCGCCGGATAGAACTTTTGGAACAGCTGGATAAAGACAGCCTGTACACCGTATCGATCGGAATCGGTATCGCCGTGCAGGCGGCGCAGGCCAAGAAAAACGCCGTAACCGCTATGCTGTGGGCCAGACGGCATCAGCGCAGCAGCGTGTATATCCGGTTTGAAGGCGGCAGCTATATCGGGCCAGTCTATAATATGGAACGCGGCAAAGGCGGGAGGGAAATGGACTCGCGCTTGAACGAGATGGCCGAAACGGCGCAGCTCAGCGTCAATACGCTGTATAATATTTACTGTTTTGCGACGAGCCAGCCGAACCGGTATTTTACCTCCTGGGAACTGGCGGAAGGAATTCATATCAGCAAACGCAGCGCGGATCGGATTCTGCGGCGGCTGGAGGACTGCGGCTACGTAAAAGTCGTGGGCAAACGGATTACAGGAAAAAGCGGACGCCCCACAAGGGTGCTTCGTTTTAATATAACAAAATAAGCGAAAGCGAGGTTTTGGGATATGCGAACCACCTATATGAAAGTGTACGTCGATGCATTGCGGCGGAATTTACAGAGAATCAGAGCGATGGTGCCGAAAGAGACGGAAACCATCGTAGTAGTAAAAGGCAACGGCTACGGCTACGGAGATATCGTAACGTGCCAAATTGCCATGGAAGAAGGCTATACCTCGGCGGCGGTAGCCATACCGGAAGAAGCGGTGCGCCTGCGCGAGCATGGCTTTGCCTGTCCGATCTATATATTGGGCCTGCCGATAGGCGATGCAGGCGAAACGGCAATCGGCTGCGATGCGATCCTGCCGGTATGTGAATCGACCGACTTGGCAGCGCTTGATGAAACGGCGGCGCGGCTGGGAAAAACGGCAGAAGTGATGATTGCGGTAGACACGGGCATGAATCGGATCGGCGTGCAGGCGGAAGCGGCGCCGGAATTTTTAAAGACCGTTCAGGGCTATGCCCATTTAAAAGTGCGGGGCTTTTTTACCCATTACGCCTGTGCAGACGGCGAAACGCTCGATCATTTCCACAGCCAGCTGCGGCGGTTTGAAGCGATGGTGGCGGCAATCCCCAATCGGGAACAGTATATCTTCTCTTCGTCGAACTCGGCGGCAACGCTGGATTTCCCGGAAACCTATTACGATGCGGTTCGGCCGGGCATGATCCTCTACGGTCATAAACCGTCTGAATTTATCCGCAATACGACAAAATTTGAATATGTCTTTTCCCTGATCAGCCGGGTCGTTCATATCCATAAAGTGGAAAAAGGCGGCACCGTCGGATACGGAGCGACGTTTACCTGCCCGAAAGATACGTATATCGGCACGATTCCGATCGGCTATGCCGACGGCTATTCCCGCCTGCTTTCCAATAAAGGCTATATCCTGGTAGGCGGCAAACGGCGGCCGATCGTAGGACGGATCTGTATGGACCAGCTGATGATCAACCTGGGCCCCGATGCAGATACTCAAGTCGGCGCCGAAGCGGTGCTGATCGGCAAACAGGGCGAAGAAGAAATCACCATCGATGAAGTTGCAGAATGGGTCGGCACGATGCCCAACGAAATTTCCTGCAATTTAAGCCTGCGCATACCGCGCGTATACGGTATGATGGACGAATAAAAGACAAGCCAGCCAAAATAGAGAACAGTTTGCAATGATAGTTGCAGACTGTTCTTTTTTGGTGTGTTTAATAAAAAAGCAATAAATTAAAGACGGATTAAAGTCCTGTTTGAGCAGACATACCTTTGATACCATAATGGCATAACCTGCTATAAAAAATATATAAAGAAAGAGGGGCGATGATACTATGGATATCATGAATAGCTCGATTTTGTGGGTCGTATGCGGGGTCATGGTCGTGGCCGTAGTCGGTCAGAGTCTGTGGATGTTCCGCACTGCCTGGAAAGAGGCGGAAAACTTAGGGATGGAAAAACAAACGCTCAAGAGCGGCATTCGTGCAGCAGGCATGACAGCGCTCGGACCATCTTTTGCTTCGGTTATTGCACTTGTATCATTGATTATTTTTGTTGGTGGACCGGTGGGCTGGATGCGTGTATGTGATATCGGCGCGCCGCGTACGGAATTGGCGGTTATTACGATGGCTAAAGCGATCATACCGGCAGATGCCAATGAGATCCTGACGTTCTCCTATCAGAACTGGGTTATGGCGCTGGACAACATGGGGTGGATGATCGTAGCGCTCGTATTGACGCCGCGTATGTCGAGCATGGTCGACAAAATGAACAAAAAATTTGATCCGGTATTGGTAAAACTGGTAATGGCAGGCGCTGCTTTCGGTCTGTTTGGCAACTTGTGGGTCGGCGGCGTTCTCGGCAAAGCCGCTCCGGCATGGGCAGCTTCCGCAGCCGCTATCGTTTCCATGGTAGTGCTGAACAAATTCTTTGCAAAAAGCCGGACGCTGATCGAATTGTCCTTCGGGATCGCGATGATCATCGGCATGATAGCAGCTACCGTAGTACACTACGGCATGCAGTAAGGAGGGGACTAGGTTATGAACTTCAATTCAAGAATCATTCGGATCGGTACGATCACCGTATCTATAGCATTGATCGCGAACTTCCTGCCGGGCCTGTATATCTGGGCGGCATACGGAGAAATCCCGCCGGTAAGCGATTTATTCACCTTGTGGCTGACCGTGGCTGCGGCGCAGGGCGTCAGCTGGTTTATTCAGCCGCTGTCCTACTTCGGTTCGCTGGGTACTGCCGGTACCTATATCGCGTGGGTAGCCGGATCGGCAGCAGATATCCGTCTGCCGGCTGTATCAATGGCGCATAAAGTAACGAACTTGGAACCGAACACGCCTAAAGGCGATGTTATGGCAACGCTGGCGCTGGCTACTTCCGTATTTGTATCCGTATCGATGATTACGATCTTTGCCCTGATCGGCACAAGCGTAATCCCGATGATGCCGCCGGTAGTAAAAACTGGTTTCAGCTACATCCTTCCGGCACTCTTTGCCGCAGTATATACGAACATGGCGCTCAAAGCGCATACCCAAGGGATCCTGATCCTTATCGGCTGCGTGGTTCTCATGCTCATCCTTCCGATGATCGGTATACCCAGAGGGCTGCACATGCTCATCTGCATCATTGGCGGCGTAATCATTTCCAAATTTATGCATCAGGCAAGCAGCAAAAAATAAATAAGCTGGACACAGCTGTTTATTCTATAGAGAAATACCATATTACATAAGAGAGGTGTTTGGATTATGTTGGACATGAAAATTGTAGGCGGTACGATTATTGACGGTACGGGACGGCGCCGCTATAAAGCGGATCTTGGCATTATGGGCGAAGAGATCGTAGAAATCGGCGATCTTACAGAAACGCCGGCCAAAGAAGTCATCGACGCGTCGGGTAAATTCGTAGCGCCCGGTTTTATCGATATGCATACCCATTCGGATATCTCCATATTGGTAGATCACCATGCAAGCAGTAAAATCTATGACGGCGTAACGACCGAAGTTATCGCCAACTGCGGTATCGGCGTAGCTCCGATCAGCGAAGAACGCAAACCGGATCTGATCAACTATCTGGGAACCCGGCTGATCGGCTCCATTCCTATTAAACTCGAACTGCCGTGGAACACGATGGACGAATACTTTGATACGGTAGACAAAGCGGCTCCGGCACTGAACATCGCGCCTCTTCTTGCACAGGGTGCAATCCGCATCAACGAAATGGGCTTTGCACAGGGCATGCCGAACCGGGAACAGCTCGACCGCATGAAAGCGGAAGTGGCAAAAGCCATGGAAGCCGGCTGCCTGGGCCTGACCAGCGGCTTGGTATACATGCCTGGCGAATATACTTGTCCGGAAGAAATCGGCGAATTGTGCAGCGTAGTGAAAAAATACAACGGCTACTACACGACGCATATGAGAAATGAAGGCAACAGCATCTGGCCGTCTATCGACGAAGTCGTAAAAACGGCGAAACTCGGCGGCTGCGACCTGCATGTATCCCATTTGAAACTCATGGGCTCGGAAGTACGGGGCGATCATGAAAAACTCCTGTCCCTCTTGGAAGGCCTGCGGGAAGACGGCTTCAACGTTACTTGGGATGCGTATCCGTATAACGCCGGCTGCACCTCCCTGGGCGCCTGCATGCCGCCATGGGCATTTGAAGGCGGCGTAGACAGCCTGCTCGAACGGCTGACCAGCGCCGATATGAGAGCGCGGATCCGCAAAGATATCGAAGAAGGTATTCCGGGCTGGGAAAACTTCTGTCAGGCAGCGCACGGCTGGGACAATATCCCGATTGCGACGGTCAGCACGGAAGACAGCAAAAAATACCTGGGCATGATGATCGGCGATGCAGCACGGGCAGAAGGCAAAGACAGCTTTGAATTCGTATTTGATTTCATGATCAAAGAACGGGGCCGCGTACAGATCATCACCAACGGCGCCATGATCGAAGAAGACGTTACGGCAATTATGAGCCATCCGGACACCATGATCGGTTCCGACGGCATGTGCCTGTCCACAAAAGGCGTACTGTCTGCGGGCAAACCGCATCCGCGCGCATTCGGTACTCGGGCACGCTTCCTTTCCCGCTATGTACGGGGCAAAGGCGTAGACAGCCTGGAAAACGCAGTGGCTCGTCTTACTTCCAAAGCAGCAGCTCGTCTGGGCCTGAAAAAACGGGGCACGCTCGAAACCGGCTGCTATGCAGACGTTGTCGTATTCGACTATGAAAACGTACAGGATCATGCAACCTTCACGGAACCGCAGCAGTATTCAACCGGCTTTGACGCCGTTATCGTAAACGGCAAGCTGGCGCTTAAAGACGGCGTGGAAATGGAATCCTTCAGCGGCCGTGTACTGCGGGGCGGCAAATAAGGAGTGAACGAACATGGAACTGGTCACCAGACAGCAGTTTCTGGAAGCCAGAGAAAATCTGGCTTCCATTGTTCGCCACACCCCTGTGATCCGCTCGGTCGGACTGAGCGAACGCACCGGCGGCAGCGTATACTTGAAACTGGAAAACCTGCAATATACAGGCGCATTCAAGTTTCGGGGCGGCTATAACAAAATCAGTTCTCTTTCCAAAGAGGAACGGGAACGGGGAATCATCGCCGCTTCATCGGGCAACCATGCGCAGGGCGCGGCGCTGGCGGCAAAAAAACTCGGCATTCATGCCACCATACTCATGCCGGTTCACGCGCCGGCAACAAAAGTTGCCAATACCAAAGGATTTGGCGCAGAAGTCGTTCAATACGGGGAATTTTACGATGAAACGCTGGCCTATGCGCAGGAATTGCAGCAGAAAAACGGCAGCGTCCTCATTTCTTCGTACAACGATCCGAAAATTATTGCCGGACAGGGAACGATCGCGCTCGAGATGCTGGAAGCCGTACCGGATCTGGACATCATCGCTGCGCCGATCGGCGGAGGCGGCCTGATTTCCGGGATAGCTGCGGCGGCAAAACAAATAAAACCGGATATCCGCATTATCGGCGTGCAGACAGAAGGAATGCCGTCGATGAAAAAATCGAAAGAAGCGGGGCGGCTGGTAACCGTAGAGGGCGTACCGTCGCTGGCCGATGGGATCATGGTCAAAACTCCGGGCGATATTACCCTGGCGCATGTGCTGCGCTATGTAGACGATATCGTAACGGTAAGCGAAGAAGAAATCCGGCAGGGGATCTGCTATCTCCTGAAACAGGAAAAACAGCTGGCAGAAGGCGCCGGCGCGGCAGCGTCAGCGGCGATTCTGGCAGGCAAGATACCCGGCAGCGGCGGCAAGAACATAGGGGCCGTCGTTTCCGGCGGCAATATAGATATGAATACGTTGGCAGACGTATTGACGTCTATGCAGAAATAACAAAAAAACGCAGGGCGAAGCGGACGCGCAGAAACGGCGGTCTGTTTCGCCTGTCTGCGTATACTACAGCAGGAGGGGTACTATGTTGGATATAAAAATTACAGGTGGCACCATCGTAGACGGTACGGGAAATGAGCGGTATCAGGCAGATATCGGCATCACCGGCGATACGATTACCGCGATCGGGGATTTAAGTAAAGAAGAAGCGGCACGAACGATCGACGCATCGGGCAAGATCGTTGCGCCGGGCTTTATAGAAATACACAGCCATTCGGATATGGCGCTGCTGTACCGGCGAAATGCCAGCTCCCGTATTTATGACGGCGTGACGACCGACGTCATCGGCAACTGCGGGATTGGGACCGCGCCGATCTGCAAAGAACGGAAAGATGACCTCATCACCTATCTCGGCACGCGTTTGATCGGCTCGATTCCGGTAGAAATCAAACTGCCGTGGAACACGGTGGACGAATACCTGACCTATGTAGAAGAACACGCGCCGGCGGTCAACGTGGTGCCCTTATTGGCGCAGGGCGTTATCCGCATCAATGAAATGGGATTTGCAAAAGGCGAACCTACGGACGAACAGCTCGGCCGCATGAAAGAAGAAGTGGCAAAAGCCATGGAAGCCGGCTGCGTCGGCATGTCCAGCGGCCTCATCTATATGCCCGGCGAATATACGAGCGAACGGGAACTGACCGAACTGTGCAAAGCCATGGCGCCGTACGGCGGCTATTATGTCACCCATATGCGCAGCGAAGGCGGCCATATCTGGGAAGCCATCGATGAAGCGGTGCATATCGCCAAAAACAGCGGCGTGCCGCTTCACATCTCTCACTTAAAACTGCTGGGCTTCCGGTCCTGGGGCCAGACAGACGCCCTCTTTGAACGGCTGGAAAAAGAACGGGCCGAAGGCCTGGATCTGACCTTTGACTCCTATCCGTATACCTGCGGCTGCACCTCGATGGGAACGGCAATGCCGCCATGGGCATTTGAAGGGGGCGTGGAAAAACTCTTTGAACGGCTCCGCGATCCGGAAACCCGGAAACAGATGACCCACGATATCATCAACGGCCTGCCCGGCTGGGAAGCCCTGTACCGCAGCATCGGCGGCTGGGACAACGCCGTCATCGGCACCGTGCAGACGGAAGAAGGCAAACAATACCTGGGCATGACTGTGACGGAAGCGGCCAAAAAAGCGGGCAAAGATCCGTTCGACTTTGTATACGATTTCATGCTTCAGGAAGAAAGCCGAATCCAGATCATCGTAACCATCATCGACGAAAAAGACATGGATACGATCCTGACCTATCCGGACACCATGGTCTGCTCCGACAGCATGGCGCTGGCAACCGAAGGCGTACTCGCTTCCGGCCGTCCGCATCCGAGAGCGTTCGGCGCCCGCGGAAGATTTATCCGCCGGTATGTAAAAGAACTGGGCGCGCTTACATTAGAAGAAGCCGTTGCCAAGATGACTTCCAAATCGGCAAAACGGCTGGGGCTGCATAAACGCGGCGTGCTGCAGGAAGGCAATTATGCCGACATCGTCGTCTTTGACTACGATGCCTTTGAAGACAAAGCGACTTATGAAGAACCGCTCCAATACACTGCCGGCGTAGAAACGGTGCTGGTCAACGGCCAGATCGCCCTCGACAATGGCGTGGAAACGGAAGTATTCTCCGGCCGCGTTCTCCGGCACGGCGGAAAATAACCAGAGATCAGAAAGAAGGCTTGCTGCGGCAGGCCTTTTTTCTTGCCGCAGCCGGGCGAAGAAAGACAAGGCAAAAGATCCCATAGAAAAATCTTGCTTTTTATCCTGAAATCAGATAAAATATAAAGGCTTGATATTTTCAGGCGCTTCCTACCCCTTTTGCGACGAAAGGGGCATAAGTCCAACAGAGGAGGTGATTTCGTGAATAAGTACGAAGTCATGTATATCGTGAAATCCGCTGACGAAGAAGTAGTAAACAGTGTAGTAGAAAAAGTAGAAAACCTGATTACGAAAAACGGCGGTAACGTGGAAAAGGTTGATCGTTGGGGCAAACGCCGTCTGGCTTACGAAGTAAAAAAACAGAACGAAGGCTACTACGTTTTGGTAAACTTTGAAGCACAGCCGACTGTAATTACGGAAATTGACCGTGTTATGAAAATTACCGACGAGATCCTGAAACACATGATTGTTAAAAACGACAAATAGTACCGGAGGACAAAGGATATGAATTCAGTACAGGTATTAGGCAATTTAGTGCGTGATCCGGAAGTCCGCTTTACGAAAACAGGTCGGGCGGTAGCTACGTTTACCGTAGCCGTAACCAGAAGCTTTTCAGCACCGGGCAGTCAGGAAACTCGTGAAGCTACTGATTATATTCCTGTTGTTGCGTGGGGAAATTTGGCGGAAATATGCGGCAACAATTTAGCAAAAGGCACCCGCGTATTTGTAGAAGGCCGGTTCCAGACCCGTTCCTATGAGACGGCGGAAGGCCAGAAACGGTACGTATCGGAAGTCGTAGCTAACTTTGTAGCCCAGACGATGGGATATGGAAAAGACAGCAAACCGGCAGCCGTTCCGATGGCAGACAGCTTTGGCGGCTTCGGCAAAGACGCTGGCGACGAAGAGATCCCATTCTAGTGTCAAGGATCCCTTAGAATAAAAAAGGGAGGATAACAATGAGAAGAGAACGTGGCAGAAAGCCAAGAAGAAAAGTTTGCAGCTTTTGCGTAGATAAAGTTGAACAGATCGACTATAAAGATATTGCAAAATTGCGTCGGTTCACGACGGAACGGGGCAAAATTTTGCCGCGCCGTATTTCCGGCGTGTGTGCAAAACATCAGCGCAAATTGACGCTGTCCATCAAACGGGCACGCGCGATTGCACTGCTTCCGTTTGCAGCAGAATAATCATATAAAGGGCATATCATAAGATATGCCCTTTTTTACGGCCTGATTTCAAATATGTTTATTATTTCAATAAATGGATTTTATACAAAGAATCAAATAATCCAATGTAAAGTTGGTGTAAAAACGGCGTTTTGCCAGTGAAATCCATTGCTAGGCGCAATCAATTTATAGTAAAATATCAGTAAGAAACTTTTATTATGAGGAGGTAGTATCGTGAAATTAGTAAAATGGCTGAGTTTACTGATGGTGGCTATGGTAGCGATGTTCGCTGCAGGCTGCGGCGGCGACAGCAAACCGGCCGGAGGAAACGATGGAAAAATCCACGTGACTTTCTGGCATGTCTATTCTGAGAACTTTGGCGCTCCGGTAATCAAGGAAATGGTGGAAGAGTTCAATAAATCTCAGGATAAAATCGTAGTGAAAGAAGTGTACAATCCGGATATGTATCCGGGGCTGATGAAAAACCTGCAGGCAGAAGCTGCAGCAGGCAAAGCGCCTTCTATCGCCATGATCGGCTATAACTATTCCAAGTATTTTGCCCAGAACTTTAAATATGTGTCCCCGACAGATCTTCAGGCACAGGACAGCAAAGACAAAGAGTATCTGCAAAAGAACTTCCTGCCGAACGTATTGTCCTTGGCAGAAGTAGACGGCAAGCTGATCGGTCTTCCGTATTCCATCAGCGCTCCGATCTTGTACTACAACCCGGAAATCTTCCAGGCAGCAGGCCTCGATCCGAACACGCCGCCTAAAACCTGGGCAGACGTACAGGAATTTGCAAAAATCATCAAAGAAAAAACCGGCAATTACGGTTTCTACATGCAGGAATATGCAGACAACTGGGCAATCCAGGGCGTACTGGAAAGCAACGGAGCCCGCATCCTTTCTGAAGACGGCAAACAGGCAACCTTTGCTTCTCCGGAATCCAAAGAAGCCTATGAAGCACTTTACAACATGATAAAAGACGGTTCTGCCCTTCACATTTCCGCTGACGAAGGCATCGCGGCATTCAGCAGCGGCAAAGTCGGTATCCTGGCAGGCTCCAGCGCGAAGATCGGCACGATAACGAAAGCTGCCAGCTTTGAAGTCCGCGGCGCAGAATACCCGGGCTTTGAAGGCAAAGAACGCAGACTTCCGGCAGGCGGCAACTTCCTGGCAGTAACGGCGCAGAATAAAGACGAACAGATGGCAGCTTGGGAATTTATTAAATTCATCATGCAGCCGAAATGGCTCGCTAAATGGACGATGAACACGGGTTACCTCCCGCCGCGTCAGGAAGCTATGGACGACGAAGCGCTCAAAGAACAACTCGCTAAAAGCGAACCGCTTAAAGTAGCCTTCACGGAAATGCCTTCTCTGGCTCCTTGGGTAGCCTTCCCTGGCGATGTCGGCGTACGGGCTGAAAAACTTTTCGCAGACGTACGGGATAAGATCTTTGACGGCAAAGAAGATATCCAGACCGCATTGCAGTCCGCACAGGACGAATTGAATGCTTTGTTGAAATAACGCACAGGCGTTTTTGAAAGAGGCTGGCCGATGGGCATAGCCTCTTTCGTTTATGTTACGTTTGCATTGGAGGAATAAGAAAGAATGAACGAGTCGGGAAAGACTTTCCTTACCAGAAAAGAACGGTCCAGACGGGAAAAAATGCTGGCATGGCTGCTGATCCTGCCGGCGCTGGTCGTATTCATATTATTTATGTTTTATCCGCTCTTATATACCTTATATCTGAGCTTCTTTAAATGGAATATGGTGTCGCCGAACATGCGCTACGTAGGCATGGACAACTATATAGCCCTGATGAAAGACCCGATCACCTGGACGATCATGGAAAACACGGTCGCATACCTGGCGATCCTGATCGTATTGAATTTTGCGCTTCCGTATGTCATGGCTTTTGTCAATACGTTCCTGATGAAAAAATACAAAGACGTATACAAAGCCTTCATCTTTATCCCGAGCTTGATTTCGCTGGTAGTCGGCGCGATCGTGTTCCAGTGGATTTTCAATCCCGTAACCGGACCGATCGGCGGCATTTTAGATACCTTCGGCATCGCGATGCCGACCTGGTCGAAAACCGGGGGATTGGTTATATTTGTTATCAGCTTAGTAGCCGTATATAAAGCGTTCGGCTACAACTTCCTGGTGCTTTTGTCCGGCATGGGCAGCGTATCGGAAGAACTGATCGAAGCGGCGCGGCTGGAAAAAACGCCGAACCGGACGATTTTTTCCAAAATCGTAGTGCCGCTTACCTCGTCGTCGGCAATTTATATCCTCATCATGACCATCGTACAGGGGATACAGTACGTATTTACGCCGATCACGGTATTGACGCAGGGCGGCCCGAACAACGCCAGCTCCAACATCATTTACCGCGGCTATGAAGCGGCGTTTACCTATTATGAAACCGGCATATCTTCCGCGCTGGCGATCGTGACGATGATTATTTTCCTCGTCCTGCTGTATTTGGAATTTAAGTATGTAGAAAAAGAGGTGTACTATGAAAACTAATCAAATCGGAGGAGACTGGAAATGGCATTTGCTGTTTGTGCTGATCATTTTGATCATGCTGTATCCGATTATGTTTGCACTGTCCACTTCCTTTAAAACGATGCCGGAAGCGTTCAGCGGCGGCCATCACCTGATCCCGCAGGACCCGACTATCTCAGCCTATGACCGGGTACTGAGCGTTATTCCGTTTTTCCAGATCCTGGGAAATACCTTTATTATCGCGACCATCGTAACCGTATTCAAACTGATTACCGGCGTACTGGCAGCATACAGCTTTGTATTCTTAGACTTTAAAGGCAAAAAAATCATGTACTTTCTCCTCATCAGTACGATTTTTATTCCCTTTACCGTAACGATGATACCGAACTACGTTACCCTCTCGAAGGTGCACCTGGTAGATAATATTATCGGCGTGGCGCTGCCGCAGCTGGCAGACGCGACGGGGATCTTCCTCCTGCGCCAGCATATGAAAGGCGTGCCGAGCGTATTGATGGAAGTAGCGCAGCTGGAAAACGTATCCCATATGAAACGGCTCCAGACCATCGTCGTTCCCATCATAAAACCGGCAATCCTCTCGCTGGGCATCATTTTCTTCATCAACTCGTGGAATGAATACGTATGGCCGGCGTTGATGATCAAAAGCCAGGCAAACTATACGCTGTCCCTGGCGCTGCAGATGTTCGTCAGCGCAGAAGGCGGTACGGATATTCCTGTAGCCATGGCCGTATCCACCTTGACCATGCTGCTGCCGCTGGCGCTGTATGCGGTATGTCAGAAATTTATTATAGGTACCTTTGCCCAGTCCGGCATAAAAGGTTAATCTAGGGTATAGGAGTGAAACAACGAGATATGTACAGCATACGCTTTGAAAACGTCAATAAATCTTTCGGTAAAACCGATGTAATCAAAAACTTGAACCTCCATGTATATAAAGGAGAACGCCTGATCTTGCTCGGTTCCTCCGGCTGCGGCAAATCTACGATCCTTCGCATGATCAGCGGCCTGGAAGACATCTCTTCCGGCGACCTCTTTCTGAACGATAAACGGGCGAACGACATGGACGCCGGCGACCGCAGTATCGCCATGGTATTCCAGAACTACGCCCTTTTCCCGCACATGAATATAGAAGACAATATTTCCTACGGCCTTCGCATCAACAAAGTAGACCGCAGCGAAATCAGTAAACGCGTAGCGGAAGCCATGCGCATACTTCATCTGGAAGGCCTGGGCAAACGGCTGCCGAAAGAACTGTCCGGCGGCCAGCGGCAGCGTGTCGCCTTGGCGCGGGCCCTGGTAAAACAATCCGATTTCTTCCTGCTCGACGAACCGCTGTCCAACCTGGACGCCCAGCTTCGCGGCCAGGCCCGGAAAGAACTGGTAAAAATCCACGAAATGTACGGCCAGACCTTCGTATACGTTACGCATGACCAGATCGAAGCGATGACCATCGGCACGCGGATCGCCGTCCTCAACAACGGCCATGTGCAGATGCTGGACACGCCGAACAACGTATACCACAAACCGGCGAATATATTCGTAGCGAAATTCATCGGCTCCCCGTCCATGAATATCATGGAACTGCACTTGCAGGGCAACCAGATGATGCTCAACAACGTGCCGGTCACCTTGCCGCAGAGCTGGATGGATATTCTGGGAAAAACCGGCAAAGAAGACTGGAAACTCGGCGTCCGCCCGGAAAACGTGATCCTCAGCACGGAGAAGACCGAATACAGCGTGCCGGCAGACGTTCAGTATGTGGAAGACTACGGCAACCGCGTGGGCTTCTACTTCAACGTCAACGGTCAGGAAATGGTATCCATCATGCAGGAACACGTGGTGCAGGAACATGCAGACTTGTACTGGAATATCCAGCCGAACAAACTCCATTTCTTCGATTACGATACAGAAATGAACGTAGGCTATCCGGAAGAATAAGAGAAGAGGTGCAGCTATGCAGTATTTTATCAGTGCGCTGCTCCGGGGCACAAAACACTTCCCGGAACTGGCGGCCTTTATCAATGACCAAAACGATCCGAACCTGGGTGTGGAACTGATCGCCTTTACCCATGACGACGACTACTGGACGCGGTTTATGGAAACCCTCAAAAGCCTTTCCTGCCCCGTATCCTTCCACGGCCCTTGGGTCAATATCGAAGCTACGTCTCCGCTGGACAGCGACGCCCATGCCTGGTTGATCAAAAGCTATGACAAAGTCTTTCGGACGGCAGCGGACCACGGCGTCCATCATGTCGTATTCCACTATTCCCAGCTGCAGTTTACTGAAGACACGCTGGCGGCGGCCAAAGCCAACGCGCTGGCGACCATCGACGAAGTAGCGGCGCTGGCGGAAACCTACGGCGTCAAATGCCTGGTAGAAAACCTGTGCAAACAGCCGAGCGGCATACATCTGTTTACCAATGAAGAATACTTCCAGCTCTTTGCGGATCGGCCGAACCTGTGGTCCATCATCGACGTCGGCCACGCCCATGTAAACGGACTGGATATAGAAACCTTCCTGAAAACCTACGGCGATCGGGTACAGGCCTATCATTTCCACAACAACGACGGCCTGCATGATCAGCATAAAAGCATATTGGACGGCACGATCGATTACGAACCCATTACGAAATGGGCGTACCAATATACGCCGAACGCGGGCATCGTCCTGGAATACGAACCTCACGTCGGGGCGTCCAACGATGAAATACTGCGCCATGTAGAACTTCTGAAAGACTATGGAAAATAAAAAGAAAAGGACACGCGCTGCGTGTCCTTTTTTGCTGGGCAAAATGCTTGCTTGTGCTGCGGGAACCCGAGATGGCACCGCTCCGTCAATCGGTGTGCTGCTATAGATTGGGGAGAGTGTATCTGCGGGAAGCTGAGATGGAATAGCTTCGTCTAATCATTGCGTTGATATAGACCGGGGGGGAGCTATCTTGGGCAGAACCAATGCAGCCGCTAAAATTTTGTCAGAAATACACTGACCCTGCGTCCCTGGCAGGAAGAAGGACAAGCGCCGGCCAGGCAGGACGAAGCGGAAAAAGGGCCGCTGACCCCCCGGGCGGATACCGCTGTCCTGCGGAGAGCGTGCGGTGCCTGCTTTCCTTGGGACGTTTGGCAACTTGGCAAAAGCCGGCAGCTCCTCGGCAGAGACCAACGAGTCAGCGGCAGAGACCAACGAGCCTGCTCGGAGGAAGGAACGCAGACAGGGAGATTTTGAAAATTTAGAGCAATCGTGCTAAACTGTGTATATCTGCATGCACAGCATGCAGACGCCTGTTTAGGATACAGGCAGTATACCATGGAGAAACTAGAGTGAAAGAAAAGAAACTGTTCGGCTATGACTATACGAATCGGGACGATATCAAACTCCTGCTCTACCTGATGATCGGCGGTACGGCGGCGCTGTTTGAATGGGGCATGTTTTACCTCTTCCATCAGGCGCTGTCCGATGCGCTCCGCTGGCCTCTTTTTTGGGCAGTGCAGACGGCGACCGTCCTCGCCTTTACCTTATCGACCCTGTTCCACTACCTGCTGGGGAATATATTCGTCTTTGACAGCGGCAGCAAATACGGCCGCAAGAAAGAAATTTCCCTGGTATTTTTAGTCAGCGTGATGGGGCTCTTATGGAACATGATCATCATGTTTGGATTTACCTCCGGCCTCGGCTGGGACCCCATGCTGTCCAAAATGCTGACGAGCGCCATTGTGGTAGTATGGAACTATTTAGCCAGAAAAAAATGGATATTTGCATCTTGACGGAGGAACGATATGACAGCACAATACCATGACGGATTTGACTGGGGCGAAGAATGTTTCAGCATATCCGCAATAGAATTTCCGCAGCGCCTCCTCGATATCGAAGCGCTGGGCCTGCACCCAAAAACGAAAGACAGCACCTGCAAACGGGGCTATACCGCCATATTTCGTCTCGACGATACGGGCGAACGGCTCCTGCTCGACCGCCTCTATACCAATAACGGCAAAAAAGAAGCGCCGGTCATCGGCGGCGTGGCTCCGGTGCCCCTCAAAAGCCCGGCGGGAAACGTATACTATAAAAACCTGAACCTGCCCATCGCCTATACCGGCGGCATCGTGATCACGACCGATTTCATCGGCAAACTCATCGTCCACCATGGCTTTCAGCCGCCGGAAAACTTTAAAAAAGTATGGGAACTGACCTTTGACAACGGCCGGCTGGTAAAAAAAGAAGACCTCTCCCTGCTGGCAGAAATACGGCGGCTGGAAAACAAAATCGCCCTGCGCAAAGCGCGGGAACGGGGCGAAGCCGACGGAGAAGTCAAAGAAATGTTCAAAAACGCCCTCTTGGGCGAAGCCAATACCTGGGGCAAAGACAAAGCATGGATCGAGCGGTGCTACGACATCAGCTATGACGCCAAATACGTCTTTCACGACAAAGAATAAAGGAAGGTGAACCATGGAAAACAAGAACCGGGACGCTGCGTTTTACTGGCAGCTCTTCAAATCTACATTCTGGATCAGCGCCTTTACCGTCGGCGGCGGTTTTGTCATCATACCGCTGCTGAAAGCAAAATACGTAGACGAATACAAATGGCTGGACGATAAAGAAACCCTGGACATGGTGGCAATCGCCCAATCGGCGCCGGGCGTCATCGCGACGAACGCAGCCATCATACTGGGCTACCGCATGGCCGGACTGGCAGGCACAGCGGTGGCAGTCTTGGCGACCGTTCTGCCTCCGCTCATCACCCTGTCCGCCGTATTTTACTTCTACGATGCGTTTGCCCACAACCCCTATGTCCGCATGATACTAAAAGGCATGCAGTGCGGCGCAACCGCCATCATCATCGACGTAGCGATCAAACTCCTGCTGAAAGAATGGAAACGAAAACTCGTCCTGCCGCTGGCTATCATCGCAGGCACCTTTACCGCCAACTACTTCTTTGACTTCAATATCATGTACATCATTTTAGTGGACGCCCTGATTGGATTTCTGGTCATGGCGGATAAAAAATACGATTAAGGGGGGGACGAACATGATCTATTGGGATCTCTTTTGGAGCTTTTTCCAAGTCGGCATGTTCTGTGTCGGCGGCGGCTATGCGTCCATGCCCCTGATCCAGGCGCAGGTAATCGATGCGCACGCATGGCTGACAATGAGCGAATTTGTAGATATTTTTACGATCTCGCAGATGACCCCCGGCCCTATCGGAATCAACGCAGCCACCTTTGTGGGCACCAAAGTTGCCGGCCTGCCCGGTGCAGTCTGCGCAACGGCAGGTTTTGTCATGCCTTCCGTATTCATCGTCCTGGCGCTGGCAAAACTATTCTTTTCCTACGGCAACATCGGCAGAATCCGGGGCATCCTAAACGGCCTCCGGCCTGCGGTAGTCGCGCTGATCTGCAGCGCCGGCACCGGCTTTATCCTGCTGGCGCTGTGGAATGTGGAAACCGGGCCCGTCGATTTTGGACAGACAGACCTCATCGGTATCCTGGTGCTGGCAGCGTCGCTGCTCGCCATACGCCGCAAGATCGGCGTCATTACCGTGCTGGCAGGCTCCGGCCTGCTGGGGCTGATCCTGGGCAAGCTGGCGTTTTCCCCCCTCTGGCCCCTCCGGGTGCTGATCCTGGGGGGCGGGATGCTGGGACTCACCCTGCTCCTCTCCCGCTTCTTCCAGGGCGGGCCGGCAGGCGGCCGGGAATCCTTTGCCCTGGCCCTCTTCCTGGTGGTATGGG
>UREG01000022.1 GCA_900546795.1 uncultured Veillonellaceae bacterium
GCCACCAGACATTCCTATACTCCGGTGAAAAAAGGCATGAAGATTGCAGGAACCCGGATCATTCCACTGGTGATCGAGAAAGAAAAGATGGAAGAAGCGGAAAGGAAAGCGGGTCCGGCGCCGATCATGGAGGTTGTGCCATATCAATTAAAGACGGCGGGTCTGATCACGACAGGAAATGAAGTGAAGAAAGGGATCATTAAGGATACATTTTCGGAAGTGGTCATAGAAAAATTAAAACAATATGGTATTGAAGTGGTGGAACACACCTATCCGGGAGATTCTGACGAAGCCATTTGCCGGGACATTGCCATGATGAGGGAAAAGCAGGTGGATATGATCCTTTGTACTGGCGGCATGAGTGTGGATCCGGATGATCGGACGCCGGCGGCAATTTTAAAGAGCGGGGCGGAATTGGTAACCTATGGAAGTCCGGTGCTGCCGGGAGCTATGTTTCTGTTGGCCTATAAAGGAGATCGGGCGTTAATTGGCATGCCGGCAAGCGGAATATTTGCAGCGACTACTGTATTGGACAAGGTACTGCCGCGTATTTTGACGGAAGAACGGCTGACAAAGAAAAATATTGCAGCGTTGTCGATCGGAGGATTATTGTAAGCCTATGAGAATGACAAAATCAATAAAAAATGAAATGCTGGGGCTGTTTGAAGAGACGTATGGAGATACAAAGACGGCGCTTCATTACACGACGCCGTTTGAATTGATGGTAGCCGTCGTTTTATCAGCGCAATGTACGGATGAACGGGTCAATATTGTAACGAAACGGCTGTTTCCGGAATTCAGCGGTCCGGAGAAAATATTAGGTCTTGGATTAAAGGGACTGGAAGAACGGATCAAAGACTGCGGCCTGTATCACAGCAAAGCGAAAAATATTTTGGCAGCGTGCGGGATTTTATGTGAAAAATATAATGGAGAAGTGCCGCATACCTTCGATGAATTGGTTGCATTGCCGGGCGTAGGGCGCAAAACTGCCAATGTATTGATCAGCATTTTATATGATGTGCCGGCGATTGCCGTCGATACGCATGTGTTCCGAGTATCGAACCGGACGAAATTGGCCGTGGGGAAAACGCCGCTGGAAGTAGAGAAAAAGCTGCAGAAAGCAATTCCTATAGAAAAATGGAGCGCTGCGCACCATTGGCTGATCTGGCATGGACGAAAAATATGCAAAGCCAGAAAACCGCTTTGTATGGAATGTTTCTTGAAGGGGCTGTGCCCCAGCTATGAAGAAGCGCCGAAAGATACGCGGAAAAAGTAAGCAGAACGGAGGAAGGCCATGAAAGAAGCTTGGGAGAAAATGGAAGCGCGGTATAAAGAAGCGGGCATCGAATCGAAAGAGCAGATCATGCGGGAATTGTTCCGGGCAAAAGCGGTGGATATGATTGTTTCTTCTAACCCGCAGTTTCGGCAATGGGGACTGACGGCAGAAGAATTATTCGATTTGATGGTTCGTCATACGACTCCCTATTTTGGCGAGTATCCGGGAACAGCGGATATATTTGTCCGGTTATATGGAGTATCTCTGCAGACGAATCCCTTTCAATACGGCGTAGAAACAGGGTATTTTGACGGCTCGGCCGGTGAAGAATGGAGTGGAATACAAAACGAATTTTTTGCAGCGGCAATCGCTTGCGAAGGAACGGTTCTTTTAGCCGGCGTAGAGCAGTATGCCGGAATGATTGACGCGCTGCTGCAGAAAGTAAAAGCCCGGGAAATCATACTCCATACAACCGACGCGGCATTGCAGGATCTGCTGAAGCGGACTTATCCGCTCCTGACGATTATCGGACCAGACCTTTCAGAGGTTCGGGCGGATGCGGCTGCCGGCATCGTAAAAGAGGAGCGGCAGTGGGAACAATTGGAGACGGCGGCGGATACGGCAGAAATTCTTTTTCCTTCTTCGCTTTGTTCTTCTCGGCAGCGGCTGGCGAAGCGGCCGGAACGCGCATATATGTATGGCGCTAATGATACGGCGTATTATTGGTATGGATACCATGACGATGCGAACATGACAGTATGTGCTCTGTTAGAAAAAAACGGACGGCAGGCATGGAAAAAAACGGTTTCCGCTGCTGCGGGAACGGATATGAAACACTGGATATTTCAGCAAGAGCCTTCCTTGCAGCCGTATATCGAAAACGGCAGGCTTTACGACGGAATGCTGCTGCAGGAAATTGCCGAAATCTTCTGCGGGGAATCGTATACGGATAACCAGTTTAAAGAAGGTTCTGTTTTACTGGCGGAAGGAAGCCAGCTGACGGCGTCAGGTCTTTGGATGGACGGAGCGGTTACGGCGGACTGCAAAGACGATACGTATCTGTTGGAAGACGGCGATGTATTGGCAGCGCAATCGGGGCGGTATATTTATACTGCAGTGTATCACCAGCAGGAGCTGGCAGCAGCAGCCGGCAGCGGTCTGATCGTGATTCGGCCCAAAATGGCTGGCTGGGGAGAGTATATTAAGCTGGTTCTGGACAGCGAACCGGGAAGAGCGATGCTGCATTGCCTGATGGGCGATACGCTTACGGCAGAAAGTCTGGCAGGCATCTATATTCCCCGCTGCGCAAAAGAAACGATATGGGAATTGGGAGAAGCGGAACGGAATCGGGCGCAGCGAATGCACCGGAAAATACAGCAGGCCCGGCAGGAATATGAAGACGGCATGTATGAATCGCAGGTTTGGATTTGGGAAAAGGAATGACCGTAATCTTGTCCTGTCATGGGGTTTGTGGTAAAATGTATTCACACGAATGTAGTAGGAGGGATACAATGGCTAAGCATGTCATTACGATTAATACGGAATCGTTGCAGAAAACAGCTAAAACTGGCGGCTGCGGTGAATGCCAGACTTCTTGCCAGTCTGCATGCAAAACGTCCTGCACAGTAGGCAATCAGGTCTGCAAAAAATAATTGACGGTAATAGAGCCCTCTGCCCAATATGGTGCAGAGGGTTTTTTCTAGGAGGAAATACATGAATTACGGAATTCCGAAACTGATACACAAGTTTCAAATGAATGGATTAAATATTTTGCTGGATGTAAACAGCGGTATTATTAATGTAATCGACGATATGACGTATCAGGTGCTCGACACGTATAAAGGCGATAATAAAGAAGAAACATTGCAGGCGCTGCAAGGACAGTATACGGAAGCAGAACTGCTCGAATGTATGGAAGAATTGGACGAACTGATCGCAAAAGAGATTTTGTTTGCGCCCATGTCAGAAGAATTTGAAGTAGTAGCTGCGGAAAAGCCGATCGTAAAGGCGCTATGTCTGAATATTGCGCATGACTGCAACCTGCGGTGCAAATACTGTTTTGCTTCTACTGGAGAATATGCTTCGCATAAGCGGGAAATGATGAGCCTGGACGTTGCGAAAAAAGCGGTGGATTTTATCATACAAAGCTGCGGTACCAGACAGCATTGTGAAATAGACTTTTTCGGCGGCGAGCCGCTGATGAATTTTGACGTCGTGAAAGATACGATTACCTATATTCGGGAGCAGGAAAAGAAGCACAATAAGATATTTAAACTTACGCTGACTACGAATGGAATGCTCCTTACACCGGATAAGGTCGAGTATCTGAACGAAAATCATATCAGCCTGGTGCTGAGCTTGGATGGACGAAAAGACGTGCATGACCGGATGCGTCCCAATGCAGCGGGCGGCGGCACCTACGACCAGGTATTGAAAAATTTAAAATATGCGGTGGAGCACAGAAACGGCGAAGAATATTATGTGCGGGGAACGTATACCTCCCATAACCTGGACTTTACAAACGATGTGCTTTCTATGGTCGAAGAAGGATTTAAAGAATTATCCATGGAGCCGGTTGTCGGTGAAGATGGCGATTACCTGATTACGGAAGCAGATCTGCCGCAGATTTATGAAGAATATGAGCGGCTGGCAAACGCGTTTTTGGAATATGCCGAAAAAGGAAATGGCTTTAACTTTTTCCACTTTAATATGGATTTATACAGAGGGCCCTGTATGGCGAAGCGAATTCGCGGCTGCGGAGCTGGTCACGAATATATGGCAGTAACGCCAAATGGGGATATCTATCCTTGCCACCAATTTGTAGGACAAGATGAGTATGTACTGGGCAATGTATTTGAAGGACTCAAAAATCAGGAGATTCCGAAAGCATTCCGAGAAACGCATGCATTGGTTAAGGAAGAATGCAAACAGTGCTGGGCAAAATTTTTCTGCAGCGGCGGCTGCCATGCAAATAATATCAAACTGGGCGGCGGAATCGATAAACCGTATGAACTGAGCTGTAAACTGCAGAAAAAACGTATTGAATGCGCATTAATGATTCAGGCGAAGCTGGCAATGATGAAACAGGCGCAATAAGTTGTTTTAAAAAAGGAGGGCATTATGAAAAAACAAGTAGTCATAGCGATGTTGGTGGGAACCCTGTTGGGATCGGGCGGAACTGCAGCTGTATCGGCGTTTGATCTGGGCAGTGTAGTAAAGATTGGCGGCATCGGCTATTTGGTGCAGCAGTTTGGCGAGCAGGTCAACAGCTTTTTGAATTCAGTCTTGATGAAAGAAGGCGTAGGGACCGGATATGCGACAAAAGTAGTGCCTATCCTGAGCGCGGGGCGCGGCGGTTATATTGGCGCAGCGCAGGTTACCGGACCGTCTGATGCCGTTGATGAGGTAGAAGCGGTTATTCAGCTGGAAACGGGATTCAACGGAAAAATGTTTCGGATCAAAGCGATGATCCCAAGCTCCAGTGCAAATCCGGCAAATTTTAACCGGGTGCAGGGCGTGGGCGTGTCGGCGGTTATCGACGTTTCTTTCTAATAGAATATGAACAAAAAATTCTGAAAATCTTGTTGAAAAGATTTTCAGAATTTTTTTGTAAAGGTTTGACAATTTGACTTATTAGTGGTATCTTTTAATTAGTTCTTAGCACTCGATATGAATGAGTGCTAATAATAAGGGTGATGATGATGGATGAGCGAAAGCAAAAAATATTAAACGCTATAATTCAAGATTACATCAGTTCTGCGGAACCGGTTGGTTCTCGTACGATTGCCCGTAAATATGAATTGGGGGTCAGCCCCGCGACGATCCGCAATGAGATGTTTGATTTGGAAATGCTCGGTTATCTGGAACAGCCGCATACGTCGGCGGGACGCATTCCCTCTTTGAAAGGATATCGGTTTTATGTGGATTGTCTGCTTCAGCCGAAGCAGGTGACGGAACAGGAAAAACGGTTTGTAGAGTCCTGGTTTGATACCAAAGCCAAAACGGTAGACGAAGTATTTCGCTCAACGGCAAAAGTGCTGTCGGCGATTACGCATAATGTAGGCTTGGTGCTGGCGACGCAGAAAATGTCTGCCAAATTCAAATATATGCGCTTTTTGCCTTTAGATGAACAGCGTTCTATCTTGATTGTTGTAACGGATGACGGACAAATCGAAAATTCCATTTTTATGCGGCCGGAAGGCGTTACAAACGAAGATCTGAATATGATCGGAGAAAAGATGAACCGTTTTTTGGCAGGGCTGCCGTTAAGTGAAGTCAATATGGCTCGTATCCATACTTTTTATAAAGCGGTGGTTGAAGATTCCGATTTATATCGGCTGGCGTTTCATTCGCTGCTGAGTTCTTTTAAACAAAAGCAGCGGCTCTATAAAGGCGGCGCGACAGAAATATTTGCTAATCCGGAATTTAAGGATGTGGATAAAGCGCGGGATCTGCTTTTTATGCTGGAAGAAAACGATACCGTCACGAATATGATTCAGCCCAATGCTTCGCAGGATCTGGTGATTCGGATCGGTGATGAAAATGAATTGCTGCCCATGAAAGACTGCAGCGTCGTTCAGGCGACGTTTAAATCAGAAGATCAGGTGTTGGGAACGCTGGCAATTGTTGGCCCTACGAGAATGGAATATGCAAAGATCATTGGATTGCTCGAATTTATGCAGCAGCATATCGCACGATTGTTAAAATATTATGAAGGTAAGGGATAAGGAGTCGATCATGGAAGAAACCAAACAAACTACGGTACAGGAAGAAATGACGGAAGAAACCGCGGCTGCCGAAGAAATGCAGGCGGAAACGGCGGAAGAAACCGAAGCGATGACGCCGGAAGCAGAAGAAAAGCAAAAAGAAATGGAAGCGTTGGAAAATCGGCTGAAACGCCTGCAAGCGGATTTTGACAATTTCCGGAAACGGACGCAGAGCGAGAAAGAACAGCTGTCTTTGGTTGTAAAAATAGAAGTGATAAAGAATTTGCTGCCCGTATTGGATACGTTCCAACTGGCTCTCAAGAAAAAAGACGGCTTGACGCAGGAAATGGAATCTTTCCTGAACGGCTTTGAAATGATTTACAACCAATTATTCCAGGCGCTGGAAAAAGAAGGACTGAAAGAAATCGAAGCCGTAGGCAAAGAATTTGATCCAAACTATCATGAAGCGATCATGCGGATAGATAGCGACGAATATGAAGAAGGCTTTATTGCCGGAGAACTCCAGAAGGGGTATATGGTAGGCGATCGGACGATTCGTCCTTCCATGGTGCAGGTAGTAAATAAAGGTTAATCCTTTATTTGAAATATAGTTAATACATATTGGGTATACATATATAGGAGGTAATGTATTATGTCAAAAGTAATTGGTATTGATTTGGGGACGACAAACTCTGTTGTAGCAGTTATGGAAGGCGGCGAACCGGTCGTTATTGCGAACGCCGAAGGCTCTCGCCTGACTCCGTCGGTTGTTGGTTTTACAAGAAACGGCGAACGCTTGGTAGGCCAGCTGGCAAAACGCCAGGCCATTTCTAATCCGGACGGAACAGTTTCGTCCATCAAACGGCATATGGGGACGGACTATAAAGTAACGATTAATGGCAAATCCTATACGCCGCAGGAAATTTCTGCGATGGTTCTTCAGAAATTGAAACAGGATGCAGAAGCTTATTTGGGTGAAAAAGTAACGCAGGCCGTTATCACGGTACCGGCTTACTTCTCTGACAGCCAGCGGCAGGCAACGAAAGATGCCGGTGCGATTGCGGGCTTGGAAGTACTTCGTATCATCAATGAACCGACGGCAGCTTCTCTAGCTTACGGCTTGGATAAAGGCGGCGACCACTCTATTCTCGTATTCGACTTGGGCGGCGGTACGTTTGACGTATCTATCCTTGAAATCAGCGAAGGCGTATTTGAAGTAAAAGCAACTAACGGGGATACGCACCTTGGCGGCGACGACTTTGACAACGCGGTTATGAAATGGATTATCGCTGAATTCCTGAAACAGGAAGGCATCGATCTTTCGAAAGATCCAATGGCGGAACAGCGGTTGAAAGAAGCGGCTGAAAAAGCAAAAATTGAATTGTCCACAGTATTGAGCACGGATATCAACCTTCCGTTTATTACGGCCGATGCCAGCGGTCCGAAACACTTGAATATGACGCTGACCCGGGCAAAATTTGATGAATTGACGGCAGATCTTGTAGCAAGAACGATGGAACCGACGAAAAAAGCAATTGCCGATTCCGGTCTGTCGATTAACGAAATTGATAAAGTTATTTTGGTTGGCGGTTCCAGCCGTATTCCGGCAGTACAGGAAGCGATCAAGAAAATTTTGGGCAAAGAACCGTATAAAGGGGTAAACCCGGATGAATCCGTTGCTGTCGGTGCGGCAATCCAGGCCGGCGTATTGGTTGGCGAAGTAAAAGACGTATTGCTTCTCGATGTTACTCCGTTGTCCCTGGGGATTGAAACCTTGGGCGGCGTAGCTACCAAGATTATTGAACGGAATACGACGATTCCGACGTCTAAGAGCCAGGTATTCTCCACGGCCGTAGATAATCAGCCGTCGGTTGACGTACATGTATTGCAGGGTGAACGGGAAATGGCAGCGGACAACAAAACGCTGGGCCGGTTCGAACTGACGGGTATCCCGGCAGCACCGCGCGGAGTACCTCGTATCGAAGTTACGTTCGATATCGATGCAAACGGTATCGTACATGTATCTGCAAAAGATCTGGGTACTGGCAAAGAACAGAAAATCACGATCACTGCATCCAGCGGCTTGGATCAGAGCGAAATCGATCGTATGGTAAAAGAAGCGGAAGCACATGCCGCAGAAGATAAAAAACGCAAAGAAGCGATCGAAGTGAAAAACAATGCCGACTCTTTGATCTATCAGGCTGAAAAAGCAATTAAAGATTTTGGCGATAAAGCGGACGCTGCTAAAGTAAAAGAAGTAGAAGCTGCGGTAGCTGCGTTAAAAGAAACGTTGAAAACAGAAGATATTGAAAAGATCAAAGCGGATACGGAAGCATTGACAAAACCGTTGTATGAATTGTCTTCCGCAGCGTATGAACAGGCACAGGCAGCCGGAGCAGCAGAAGGTGCTCCGCAGCAGGAACAGACCAGCGGCGCAGACAATGCGGACAACGTAGTAGACGCGGATTATAAAGTCGTGGACGAAGATAAGAAATAAAAACGAGGTATGATATATGAGCGCAAGAAATTATTATGACGTGTTAGGCGTCAGTAAAACAGCTACAGAAGACGAAATAAAAAAGGCTTTCCGTAAGCTGGCGCGTAAATATCACCCGGACGTAAATAAAGATAATCCGAAAGAAGCGGAAGAAAAGTTCAAAGAAGCCAATGAAGCGTACAATGTATTGTCCAATAAAGAAAAGCGGGCACAGTACGATCAGTTTGGACATGAAGCCTATACTGCCGGCGCCTCTGGCGGCGCCGGAGGATACGGCGACTTTGGCGGATTTAGAAGCGGCGGATTTAATGCCGGTGGTTTCGGAGGATTTGAAGATATTTTTGGAGATATTTTCGGTGGTTTCGGCGGTGCCCGCCGAAACCCGAACGCTCCGGAACGCGGTGCCGATTTGCGGTATGATATAAAAATTTCTTTTGAAGAAGCTGCATTTGGCACAGAAATGGAAATTTCCCTTCCGAAGAAAGATACTTGCAGTCATTGTCATGGCACAGGCGCGGAACCGGGAACTTCTGTAGACACTTGTCCGACTTGTCACGGAAGCGGGCAGGAGCAAGTGGTGCAGAATACTCCTTTCGGACAGATGGTGAATATGCGCACCTGCCGTACATGCGGCGGTACAGGCAAGCTGATTAAAGAAAAATGCAAGACTTGCTCTGGCAGAGGAACGGTGAATGTCAATAAAAAGATCAAACTTACCATTCCGGCCGGAGTAGACAACGGCACACGCCTGCGTGTAGCTGGTGAAGGCGAGCCCGGACTTCGCGGCGGAAGCAGCGGAGACTTGTATGTATATATCTTTGTTAAGAGCAGTTCAAAATTCCGCCGTGATGGCAATGATGTGATCACGGAAGCAAATATTTCTTTTGCACAAGCTGCTTTAGGAACGGAGATTCAAGTCGATACATTAGACGGGAAAGCGGAATTGAAGATTCCTGCCGGAACGCAGCCGGATACGATATTCCGCATGAGCGGCAGGGGAATTCCATTCCTTAGAAGCAAACGCAGAGGCGACCAGCATGTTATCGTACATGTTACGATCCCCAGAAAGCTGAACGATCGGGAGAAAGAACTTCTCATCGAGTTTGCCAACGAACGGGGAGAGCAGGTAAACGGCGGAGGAAAAAAGTCGGAAGCCAATGAAAAAGGAAAAGGTATTTTTGGAAAAATCTTTGGAGAATAAAATATGAACTGGATAACAATCAATGTGAAAGTTTCCAGATTAGCCACCGATATGGTGGCTAATCTTTTATATGAATGCGGCAGTAACGGTGCGGTCATTGATGATCCGCAGCTGCAGCCCAATGCAGACGACGGGGTATTGTTTGATTATGTAGAAGCGCCGCAGTCGGCTGAAACAGAATGCACGGTATCCGGATATTTTGAAGAATCCGATATAGAGGCGATGAATCGTGTTGCGAAACGGCTGCAGGAAGCGGCGGCAGAAATTGGGCCGTATACGATACAGTCTGCAGTAGAAGACGATACGCCATGGCTCAATGAATGGAAAAAATACTTTCACCCAAAAGAAATTGCGCCGAATATTATTGTAAAGCCGCACTGGGAATCTTATCAGCCTAAATCAGAAGCGGAGCAGATTATTGAAATTGATCCGGGCATGGCTTTTGGAACGGGCCTTCATGAAACGACGACCCTTTGCGCCGGATTACTGCAGGAAGCCGTGCAGCCGGAGATGCGCATTGTTGATGTAGGCACTGGGACAGGGATTCTAGCCATTGTGGCGGCAAAACTGGGAGCAAAAGAAGTCTATGCGTTGGATTTAGATGCAGAGGCTGTAAAAAGTGCGGCATATAATGTAAAATATAATCATGTAGAACAGCAGGTACAGGTAGGCCAGCATGATTTGCTGAGCGGGGTATCCGGCATAAAAGCGGATATCGTGGTAGCTAATATCGTGGCCGATGTGATTATTTTGCTGCTTCAGGACGTAGAGCGGGTATTGGCCGACGATGGGATATGCATTGTCAGCGGTATTATTGACAGCCGTGTGGATGATGTGGCGCGTGCTGTGGCAGCCTCTGCGTTTTATATTGAGAAAATACGGTGCCAGAAAAACTGGTTTGCGCTGCAGTTAAGGAAAAAATAGAATGAAAAAAGTATTTATTTCAGTACCGGCAGCAGAGAGGATCGTTTTGTCGCCGGAGGATTCGCGGCATATTATGCAGGTACTCCGGCATACTATCGGTGATTGCCTGCTGGTTACAGATAGCTGCGGAAATACCTATGAAGCGGAAATAACTGCTTGGGAGGATAAAGTCGTTACCTTGCGGCGCGGTGCGTTAAAAGAGCAGAAGCAGGATACGGGACAGGAGCTTATTCTTGCCATTGGACTGCTTAAAAGCGATAAATTGGAGTGGGTGCTGCAAAAGACAGCAGAGCTTGGCATAGCCGGCGTTATTCCGCTGCAAATGCAGCATTGCGTCGTGAAAATGGAAGCAAAGAAATGGCCGGAGCGAAAAAAGCGGTGGGAGCGGATTCAGACAGAAGCGGCAAAGCAGTGCGGCCGCAGCGAGATACCTTGGCTGTCGGACTGTCTGACGCTGCCTCAGCTGCTGGAAGCTTATGCGGACTGGGAATATATTGTTCCCTACGAACGGGAAGAAGAAGGTTCTCTTCGGGCTGCGTGCCAAAAAGAAAATAAAAAAACGATACTGGTGATTGGGCCTGAAGGCGGATTTTCCAAAGAAGAAATCGCCCAAATACAAGCAGCCGGCGGACCGCGGGTTTCTTTAGTATCGTTGGGACCGCGTATTCTGCGGGCAGAGACTGCGGCAGTATCTGCTGCGGCTATTGTGATGTATGAGAGAGGATTTAGGTGAAAGAATGAAGAAAGTTGCTTTTGTGACCTTAGGGTGTAAAGTAAATCAGTACGATACAGACGGAATGCGGGGGCTGTTTTTGGCCGCTGGATATGAAGAAGCTCCGTTTGATAGTACGGCGGATATTTATGTGATCAATACCTGCTCCGTTACGCATATGGGCGAACGGAAATCACGCCAGCTGATTTACCGGGCCAAAAAGCAAAATGAGCAGGCCGTTATTGTTGTTACCGGCTGTTATGCACAGCTTGCGCCGGAATTGATCGCAGCTATCGAAGGCGTGAATATCGTTATCGGTACGAATGAACGCCATCAAATCGTATCGCTGGTAGAAGAATATCTGGCAGACAGCGATAAACATGTGCGGACTGCCGTGCATAATGTGCGGGAATATAACCGATTTGAAGAACTGCCGCTGTATCCGATGGCGATATCTCATACAAGAGCGCATTTAAAGATCCAGGAAGGATGCAATAATTTTTGCAGCTATTGTATTATTCCCTATACCCGGGGCAAACTAAAATCCCGGGAAATCCCTCATATTGTAGAGGAAGCCAATCGGCTTGTTGCCCATGGATTTAAAGAATTGGTGCTGACCGGGATTCATTTAGGCGCATATGGTCTGGATCTGCCAGACCGTCCTGCCTTAGCAGATGTAGTAGAAGCGCTGCTGCAGCAGACAAAAGCAGAAAGAATACGATTGGGATCGATCGAATCCGTAGAAGTGTCGGAGAAACTGATCCGCCTGATTAATGAAGAGGAACGCATGTGCCCGCATCTTCATTTGCCGATCCAGTCCGGCTCCAATCCGATTTTAAAAGCTATGAACCGCCACTATACGAAAGAGCAGTTTATCACTCTTATAGAAGAACTGAGAGAAAGAATACCGGATTTGGCGGTAACAACCGATGTCATAGCCGGATTCCCCGGCGAATCGGACGAGTTGTTTGAAGAAACATTGGAAACGGTGCGGCAGTTAGGATTCTCCCATATCCATGCGTTCCCTTACTCGGCGCGGCAGGGAACTCCGGCCGCGGCAATGAAAGAACAGATCCCGGAAGCGGTAAAGAAAGAACGGGTGCGGCAGCTTAATCAGGTATCGGAAGAAGGTCAAGAGCGATATCAGAAATCTTTAATAGGAAAAACAGTTGCAGTTTTGGTTGAAAAGGTAGAAAATAATATAGCAGAAGGCTTTTCCGAGCAATATATACGCGTGCAGTTTCCCGCTTCTGAAGAAGCTGCCGGACATATTGTTCGGGCAGCGATAAAAGGCATAGAAAACGGCACTCTGATCGGGGAGCCGGTATAACAAGGGGGACAAGGTCATGGATTGTATTTTTTGCAGTATTATCAAAGGAGAGATTCCCAGCAAAAAAGTGTACGAAGATGAGAATTTTTACGCTTTTGAAGACATCAGCCCGGTAGCGCCGGTTCATGTGCTGATCATTCCCAAGAAACACATTCAGAGCATTGCAGCGATTACAAAAGAGGATGAAGCCGTGACGGCACTGTATCTTCCGACGGTGCAGAAAGTAGCGCAGCAGCTTGGTTTGGATAAGACAGGATACCGGTTGATTTTCAACACGGGAGAAAGCGCAGGACAGACGGTGCATCATATGCATGCTCACCTGATCGGCGGAAAAGAATTAGGCTGGCCAGGGGTATAATTATTGACAAGAATTCATGTTTTGACTATAATTATATAGTGTGCATGATAACAAGCACTCCCTAAAATATACTGGAGGGAGGGATATAGATGTCGGAAATCAAAGTTGGTAAAAACGAAACTCTCGATAGTGCACTTCGTCGGTTCAAACGTTCTTGCCAGAAAGCAGGGGTTCTTTCTGAAGTAAGAAAACGCGAACACTATGAAAAACCGAGTGTACGTAGAAAGAAAAAATCAGAGGCTGCTCGTAAACGTAAATTCAAAGCATAAGATAGGTAGTGATCTGCATGTCGTTAAAACAGCAGTTGCTGGACGATATGAAAGCAGCGATGAAAGACCGGGAAAACGGTAAATTGGCATTGTCTGTCATTCGTATGATCCGCGCCAGCATAAAAAATGTAGAAATCAACGAAAAGCGGGAATTGGAAGAAGCAGAAGTACAAAACGTCCTGGTAAAAGAAATGAAGATGCGCCGTGATGCTCTTCATGAATTTGAACAGGCAAACCGTTCCGATTTGGCAGAACAAACCAAAGCGGAAATGGCGATTTTGGAAAAATATCTTCCAAAACAGCTTTCTGAAGAAGAGGTTCGGCAAATCGTCCGGGATATTTTGGCGACGCACAGCGGTGAATCCCTCAACATGGGAGCTGTGATGAAGCTGGTTATGCCGAAATTGAAAGGACAAGCTGACGGCGGTGTTATTTCTCGCATCGTAAAAGAAGAACTAGCATAAAAAAGTTCTTGACAAGGCAACGTGTATTGCGTATAATTTGCCTATAAATCAAATACTTCAAGTAAGTCAATGAAGACTTCTATTCCATAGGGATAGGAGTCTTTTTATTTACTCAGAGGAGGAGATCATATGTACAAAGCAGATGAATTATTGTATGTCATTCCAGCAGGTCAGTATGGAAAAGAAGGGGTTCTTGCATTGCTGGAACAGCATCCGGAAATAAAATTTGTTTCGCTCGTAGGCGTTGACTTGGCAGGGAATGATACGGACGAAAAGATTCCTATTGAAGCTTTTTTTGAAGATTATGAATCGTTCTTCCAGGGCACTGCCGTACAGACGGACGGCTCTTCTGTAGTTCTTCCCGGAATCGCATCTTTAAACAACGCCCGTGTAGATATGATCGCGGATCCCAGCGTCAACTGGTTCGTTGATTACAATGACGGCAATATTGATGAAGAAACGGGAAAACCTGTGGGCTCTCTGCGTATTCCGGCGTATCTGATCCATAATGGCAGCCATGTCGATTCCCGTGCGATTTTGGCGGATACGATCCGGTATGTAGAAAAAGAAATGCTGGAAGTGATGAAAAAATATCCAATGAACGATTTGCCGGTGCGGGCAGACGATATAGAGGAACTGGCATTTACCACGGCAACGGAATTGGAATTTTGGGTAAAATCACCGACGCAGGATGTTGAGACACGAGCACTCTCTGTTTCTCAGAAAATGCAGGAACAGTATTGGCAGAGAACCCACGGCGTTGTTCGCACGTGCCTGGAAAAGACGGTAGAACGGTTGGCTCAGTATGGACTTTGCCCGGAAATGGGACACAAAGAAGTAGGCGGCGTAAAAGCGCAGATCGATGATTCCGGTAATTTGACCTATATCCTGGAACAGCTGGAAGTAGACTGGAAATTCCATACGAACCCGGTACAGACCGCCGATAATGAACTGCAGGCGCGGATCATCGTACGGGAAGTGTTTCGGGAAAATGGACTGGAAGTTACCTTTAAAGCAAAACCGATTATCGGCGTAGCCGGAAGCGGCGAACATACGCACATTGGTTTAGGTGCAAAATTGAAAAACGGCAAATTCATCAATCTGTTTTCGCCGGCGGATATGAAGAAAGCATTCCTGAGCAATGTAGGGTACGGCGCTATTATGGGGATTTTGAAACATTATGAAATCATCAATCCGTTCGTATCGACAACGACAGATTCGCTGAACCGATTGAAACCTGGCTTTGAAGCGCCGGTATGCATCGTTACTTCTCTGGGAGGGGAAACGCCGGATGTTCCGTCTCGTAACCGGACAATTTTGGCCGGTGTGATCCGGGATATAGAAAATGATAAAGCGACACGCTTTGAAATGCGTTCGCCAAATCCATATACAAATACGTATATTGCTATCGCCCTCTTCTATCTGGCGGCATTGGACGGTATTAAATATGCGCTTAGCTCCGGCAAAACAAATGACGATTTGCTGGCTGAAATTTCTAAAAAAGCTGGGGAAGAAGCAGCATATCTTGAAAAAGATCGGGCATACCGCAGTGAACACGATGTGTTTGAAGACTTCACCGCAGAAGAACGGGACGCTATGTTTGGAAAACCGCCTGCAACCGTATGGGAAAATATTTGTGCATTGAAAAAATATCCGGAAAAGAAAAAAGCACTGGCTCATGAAGAAGCATTTCCGGAACGATTGATGGACTCCTTTATTGAAGGCGCGCTGAATCGTTGGAAACTGGAACTGGCATATCGGATACTGGCAGAAAACCTTGATTTGGTTCGCTCTTATGTACCGGTTCATAACGGCGATGCAGACGAACTGGATATTGCGCGGTGGGAAAAAATCAATGAATTGCGCAAATATATTGCCCGCGATACCATGCAGAATCAGTCGCTTCTCAGTCGGATCAAAGCGGCTTTGATTGCCGGTGAATATGACGCAGCTTCTGACATGCAGATCGAAATGAACGATTTGATGGTAAAATTGGAAGAGCTTTACTATGAATATTCACATAATATTTTTTAAAAAATATACAAAATAAAAAAGAGAAGCATCGTTAGCTGCGATGCTTCTCTTTTTCGTTAGAGATGAAAGAATTTGTTGAGAAAAAATTTATAAAAAACAAGAAACTGTCTTTTTGCAATGGATAAAATATAAAAAAGCAAGGAAAAATTGCTGTATTTCATGGTGAAAATGAAGAAGAAAATAAAAAGTATAGACAATAAAAAGTAAGGAATATAAAGGGATAAAAGAACGCAGCTTATGAAAAACAAAGAGAAAAAGGATAAAGTCTACTGAAGACGGATTAAAGTCTTGTTAAAGTCTATTAAAGTGCTGGGAAGAAAGGAAAGAATATGGTATAATTGCAAACAAGAGATATCGGTATTTACTTTACAATTACAATCTAGCGCTTGTAAGAAAATAGGCCCAGGACACCTATTTAATAACCTCTTGGTGAATACTTGAACTCTGAAAATACCACTGTGTAGAGAAGGACGCAGTGGTATTTTTTTCTTGACTTGGACGTAACTTTAAGGAGCATAATAAAGCTAACGTTAGGAGTCAAGGAGGAGTTCGGATGGATAGAGCGTATGTTATTTGTCATATGATGACTACGATCGATGGAAAAATTAGTATTGAGTTTGAGGGAAATGAAGCTTATGAGCAGGTAGGCGCTGTATATGATCAGATGATTTTTGAACAAGGGCAGGCGTACGGCTGCGGCCGGGCTACCTTTCAAACGGACCGAAGTGTGGATATGACAGCATATAAAAACAGAGCCGTAACGTATGAAGATAAGATTCAGCTTCCGGGAAAAGGAGAATTCCTTTGCGTGGCATTTGACCGAAAAGGAAAATTGCGCTGGGACAGTAATATATTGGAATACGCCGGACATAGGAGCCTGATTTTAGAAGTGCTGACAGAAGCGGTACCGCCGGAAGTGCTTGCGTACTATGACGATATGCATATTCCGTATATGTTTGCGGGAAAAGAGGACTTTGATCCGGCGCTCTTTTTGCAAAAACTAAAAGAGCAATATGGCGTAACAACGTTTATGCTCTGCGGCGGTGCGGAAATCAACGCTGTTTTTATGGATAAGGATTTGGTGGATGAAATCAGTTTGGTGATTGGGGCGGCAGTCGATGGAACCCGGGACGCACTGACGATGACGGGCTCTTTGCAGAAGCAGCATTTTCCTAAATATTTTCATATTAAGGAAGCTAACATCCTAAACGGCGACGGCGTACTTTTACGATATGTCAAATAAAGACAGAACAGGCGTTTTTTGGCGCCTGTTTTATTTTTACGCCTGACTTTCTTTTGGAAATGAGGTATGATATATCATAGAAATGAAAATAAAGGAGAGATAGTATGCAGATAAAAACCGCAGCAGTACTGGGGGTAGGAGCGGTAGGAAGTTATCTAATCTATGGACTGCAGGACTGTTTACAAGAAAATCTATGGGTAATAGCCGAGGGGGAGAGAAAAGCACGGCTGGAGAGCGAAGGCTTGATGATCAATGGACAAACAGTCTATCCGATCGTAAAGACGCCGGAAGAAGCAAAAGGCGTGGATATGCTTTTTATAGCCGTTAAATACGGCGCTTTGCCAAACTGCCTGGATACCATTGCGGCAATAGCAGAAGAACACACTATTGTGATGAGTTTGATGAACGGGGTGGATTCCGAAGAGATGATCGCCAGCCGGATTGGCGCTTCCCATGTCATCTACTCCATGATAAAAATTGTCGCGGCCCGAGAAGGCAACGCAGTCACATTTGTCCCTGAAACTACGCAGGGAATTTATTTTGGCAAAACGAAAGAGATTACGGAAGAACAAATGGCAGCGGTTCGCTCGTTATTTGCTTCATCGCAGCTGCATTATCATGAATGCAAGAATATTATTCAGGATATCTGGTACAAATATGCGCTGAATGTGAGTAAGAATTTGCCGCAGGCAATGGTGGGCTGCGGTTTTGGCGCCTATGCAGGCAGTGAACATGTGATGGCGTTATGCCGGCATTTGCGGAGCGAAGTGGTGGCGGTTGCAAAAGCAAAAGGCATCGATATTGCAGATGAAAGCAATACGGCCAGAAACGGAAGCAGTTCTGCTCCTCCGACGGCTCGCTTTTCAACGCTGCAGGATTTAGATGCGAAGCGGCATACAGAAATTGAAATGTTTGCTGGCGCAATGATCCGTATGGGAAAAGAATGGAATATTCCGACGCCGTATAATGAATTTGCTTATCATATGATCAAGGCATTGGAAGAAAAGAACGACGGAAAATTTGATTTTTAAATGGAGTAGGAATAGGAGAAAGGATGGAATCGGATATGAAGATCGCGGTTACGTATGAAGACGGGATGATTTTTCAGCATTTTGGGCATACGGCTCAGTTTAAGGTATATGAGGTGCAGGATGGCCGTGTGATATCGTCTGCAATTATAGATACGAATGGAAGTGGGCATGGCGCGCTGGCTGCATTTTTGCAGGAGCAAAAAATTGACGTGCTGATTTGCGGCGGGATTGGCGCGGGCGCACAGACGGCTCTCGCTGAAGCTGAAATCAAAATTTTCGGCGGTGTGCAAGGTTGTGCAGATGAAGCGGTACAGCAATATTTGGCGGGAACATTGGCTTATGATCCGCAGGCAAAATGCAGTCATCACGGTGAAGGCCATCATGCTCATCATGGAAACGGACATGGCTGCGGCGAAGATCATCAGGGGTGCGGCGGACATCACCACGAATAATCAGTAAAAGGCAACGGCATAACGCAGCGGTGAATTTAGGTGCATGCATACTATAGATACATTTGCTTTGTATAACAGATCTAGGCAGTACCTTAAATTCGGAAAAGTGAAGAAATGTGATGGAACTTTTCTGTAAGTGTGTGCGTTTAGTGATATATAGAACTGAGTATATACTGGCACTGGTGGCTGGATTTATGCCAGATTCCTATATGATGAGAACGTAAGATAAGAGGTATGGCAGCAGGCAGCAGCTTGCTGCCGTATTTTTTATTGACAGCTGTGCAGATCGGCAGTTTTACTGACAATATAGTCAGTAAAGAAAAATTAAGCAGAAGAAAGCTTGACTTGAAGCGCACTCCAAAGAGTATACTGAGAGTAAGATGAGAATCAAAAGGAGTGGAAGATATGAAAAAGAAGATTACGATACTTGTCAGCAGTATGCGATCCAAGAGCAATTCAGAAATGTTAGCAGAAGCTTTTCGGCGAGGCGCGGAAGAATCTGGGCATACCGTGGAATGGATTCCGTTAAAGGGAAAAGAAATCCGGTATTGCAGCGGCTGTATGGTTTGTAATACGACAAATGTCTGTACTATACAAGATGATGCGCCGGAAATTGTAAGAAAAATACAGCAGGCTCAGGTCGTTGTGTTTGCTACACCGATTTATTTTTATGAAATGGCGGGACAAATGAAAACGATGTTGGATCGGACGACGCCCATATTTAGCGCAGAATATGAGTTTCGAGATGTATATTTGTTAGCGGCGGCTGCGGATACAGATGTTCATGCAATAGAAGGCGCAGAGAAAGGGCTGCAGGGGTGGATTGACTGCTTTGAAAAAGCTTCGTTGGCTGGCACTGTTTTTGCCGGAGGCGTGACAGCGCCCGGAGAAATTGAAGGGCATGAAGCGATACAGCGGGCATATCAAATAGGAAAAGCAATACAATAAAAGCATAAATAAACAAGGAATATAGACGTGTAGAGTAAATATGCCGCGGCAGTATAGCGTCGATTGCGATATATGCATTGACAATATACTGCCGCGGTATTATTATGAGCGTAATGATAAAAATATAATTGGGGGGGTATATTGGCTGAACGAGTGAAAGGATTGAGTGGGAGGTGTTTTTAGAAAACGGAGATTTTTTGCTAAAGGAAGAAAATAAAAAAGAACGTTCTGAAAATGGCTAAGCCGTTGTTATGGAAGGCAAAAGAAGGCATAGGAAGAGGCATTATTCAATAGCTGAAGGAACATTCGCTTGAAAAGAGCACAGAAGAGCTTGTTTTGCATCTGTGCTGCGGATAAGAGGGACTAGAGTAAAGCAGAAATATAGGCAGAAAAAGGGGCGGAATATGGGGATATCAAAAAATATGACAGGATCGCTTCGGACGGGAGAACATGATCCGCGGCGCCATAGGACTTGGTGTGAGCACTATCAAAAAGAGATGAAGAAAAACTGTGATCTTAAAGCTTTTTCTCATTGTATTGGAGCGACCTGGTGCACTTTTTATAAAGAAGTTCCTTTAAAAGAGCGGGAGCAAAGAAAGCAGCTGGAGAAGCAGCGGCATGGAAGAAAGCGGGAAGAATTAGACTGGGAATTAAAGCCGGCGCCGGCTCCCAAGCCACAGATAAAGAAAGCCGTTGAACCTGTAAAAAGAATCGGGAAGCAGAGGAACGATATAGACGTTTGCTTGCTGAATGCAATCGATTGAAAGCGCAGCATGAGGAAAAGAAAAAGAGAGAACAGGAAGCGTGAAAGAAAATAAAAAGTAGCTGGAATAGAGAGGTATTGCCGCAGGCAGCGAAGAAGGCTGGGAAAAGCCTCATCGTCGTGGAGAACGTGAATCGCGATTTAAAAATATGAGGCAGAAGAAAAATAATAAGGCTGTATGGCAAAGAAACGGCATAAACGTGATAAAAGCAGGCTTTTTAGCCTGCTTTTATTCTTGGTAATATTTTTTCTGCGTCTGATATAGCCGATAGTTGTAAATACAGCCTGCGATAGTAAGTCCTACGCTTAGTCCTGCCCAGTAGCCGAAAGGTTGAAGGGGCGTATAATGAGCCAGTATATATCCTAAAGGAAGGCTAATAATCCAATAACAGATAAATGCGCCGATAGAAATGATTTTGACGTCTTTATATCCCCGCAATATTCCCTGGGTAGGAGTGCCGAATGCGTCAGTTAAAATATAAAATACACTGTATACGATGAATTGAGACAGCAATGGGAGCAGCTGTTTGTCGCTGCTTAGGAAGGAGGCGATCAGCGGCAGATTGAAAAAAGCAAAAGCCGCGACGGAAAGAGCCAAACATGCGGTGATACCCAGCGTGATATAGGTGTATTGCCGGACATCATGAAAGCGTTTTGCACCAATTTCATAGCTGATGAGGATCGTACTAGTCATTGCCAGACTTACCGGTATAATGTAGGTAAGCGTAGCAAAAGAAATGGCAGACTGATGTGCGGCGATCACCTGCGTGCCAAACTCACTCATTAACAATGTAACAATACTGAATATACTCACTTCGCAGAAAATAGAAATCCCGATAGGAATGCCTACTTTTAATTGTTCCCGGCAGAGCATCCAGGAAGGAGCGGGAATATGCCGGAACAGTGCATAAGAGCGGAAAGGCTCTTTATAACGAAGGATTAAAAAGAATAAAATACAGGTGACCCAGTCGGCAATGACAAGAGCATAGCCGGTTCCAAGTCCGCCGAAGCGGGGGAATCCAAAATTGCCGAAGACAAGTCCATAGAAAAGAAAGGTTACCATGCAAAAATGAAAAAGAAGTACGCCCATAGATAAATGGGTAAAACCGTGGGAATCCACAACATTTCGAAGCGTAGTAAGAATAAAGACAGGAATGATCGCAGCAGCAATGATGGCAAGATACGTGATGGCGATATGATAGACTGCCGGATCCAGCTGCATATGAGATAAAATAAGATCCGCAGCCAGGAATCCGATTAGAAGAATCAATAAACCGGAAAATACAGCGATATAGATTCCCTGCCAAATGGTCGGGGCGATGCGGTCCAGACGTTGGGCTCCCAGATATTGAGATAGGATCGGGGTAATGCCGAGGAATACGCCGATCATACCGGTATAAATAGGGATCCAGAGATTAGAACCGATTGCGATCCCTGCTAAATCAATGGTGCTGGCATGCCCGCTGAATACCGTAGATAATACATTGGTACCGATCAGGGATGCCTGCGTTAAAAAGATAGGAAGAAAAAGAAGAAAAAATTGAATGATTTTTTCTTTATACGAATACGTTTGTTTCATGATACACCTCAACGACTAAATATGACGAAAAGTAATAATACTGCAGTCTCATTCTAACATATATAAAAAATAATGCCAAACAGGCATAAAAAAGGAGGTAAAAAAATATAAATATCCCTGATAATTCATTAATTATTCTGAATAATGAAAATATAAACAAATTATAAAAAATAGGTTCCGTATATTGAAATTGCAAAAAAATTATAGTATGCTTTATATGTAATTCAGTGATACTAAAATAACCAGCCATCATCTGCATAGACGGATTGACTGGTTATTTTAATACCACGAAGTTTTATTTTTATTATTTCTTTAGTGGAAAGGATGTCTTAATTGGAAAATTTATTCACAACAACAGCATTAATTGGGTTATTGCAAATCATTTTACTGGATATCGTATTAGCCGGAGATAATGCCATCGTGATTGCATTGGCAGCTCGGAATTTGCCGCAGCATTTGCAAAAGAAAGCCATTCTCTGGGGAACTGCCGGAGCGATTGGCGTACGCGTGCTCATGGCATTTCTGGTAGTATGGCTGCTTTCGATACCCTATCTTCGTATTATAGGTGCGCTGCTGCTGCTGTGGATTGGCTATTCTCTGCTGGTAAAAAAAGAGAGCGAGCATCACATTGAAGCCAAGACCAACTTGCGCGGTGCGATCACGACGATTATGGTTGCGGATGGTGTAATGGGGATTGATAATGTGATCGGGGTTGTCGGCGCTTCGCAGGGGCATCTCGAACTTGTCGTGATTGGTATGGCGATTACTGTGCCGATCATTGTGTGGGGCAGCAGTATATTCATTAAACTGATTGAACGATATCCGGCAATCCTTTATGTCGGCGGCGGCATTTTGGGTTGGGCTGCCGGCGGTATGCTGATTACCGATCCGGCAATGAGCGGTTTGGAGTCGTATAAAATGGTAATTGAAATAACGTGTGTTGCTATTGTTTTGGGAACAGCTCTTGTGGTAAATACGCTGCGCAGCCGCGTTTCAACGGCACAGGAAGTCCCTGTTCGGATTAAATAAAATCGTTGGATACGTAAAAAGAGCGTCTCAGGGCGCTCTTTTTGTTTGGAAGATTTTTATTTATTGCTTATGTATATAAAAAGCACTGTAAAAATTTGCTGACCTTATTTACGTGATGCTTCCTATATTTCTGATATTTAATTCAAACCGTATATAAAAGCGGGATGCAGGTGAAAGCCGTGTTTACATAGGAGCAATGTTTGAGAGAACTGGAAGCAAATAGGTAAGGTAAGACACAGGAAGAAGCAGAGTAAATAGCAGGAAAAAGAACGAGAAAATATGGTTATTTGTGATGGGGCAAGCGTGATTGAAAGTTGGCAGAAATTCTTTTAAGGGCGCATGGGAATGCGATAGAGGAGCGGTTTTACTTTTGTATAGCCGCTGCTATTTTTTTGAGAGAGCTTTTGCTATTGCGTGAGGGTGATAAGAAGAGCAATAAAAGAGCGAGGGGCGGCTGCAGTGTATAAGGCGACGAAATATAGGGAGAATATAAAGAGTAAAAGCAGGCGCGTGAAGGTACTGCTGTTTTTTGCGCTGGTCTATGAAGACTGTGAGGGCGTATGATCGGTGCGCAAACAGAGAGAATGAGTAGCCATATCGTGGAGACGGCTAATAATAGTCTGCAGATGTTTGAGAAAAAGCTGAGCACAATGCAGATAAGAACGGCAGCTTTTCTTATAGAGAGGATCAAGGGCTATATATAATATAGTATATAATAGGTTAGTTTGCGACATAGGAAATGAATGGCAGGAAAGAAGTTGTAGGAGAGCGCGGTTAGAAAAACCGGCTCTAATGAGTGGGGAATTTCGTATAACCTATGAGCAGGAGAAAGAAGCGGTAGGAGTAAAGAAATGCTTTGCGAAGGTGTAGGATCGTTTTTTAGGTGGTACATTGCAAGCGTGATAGGGATTATCCTGCGGACTGCGGCTGCGATATTAGCGGAGATATATGGTAAAGAAAAAGCGGGCAGTAATGAAAGTAGGAGAGAGAAAAGATAGAAAAAGAAAAAGGATTCAGGAATTTCCTGAATCCTTTTTGAGTATTAACGGTAATACCCGAACTGTTGATTAGAGTCCCAAGATACCAAATGCAATGTAGCAAACGATAGCGCCGACTACGGACATCGAAATACCCCAAATCATAAGGTTACGGAACAATTTTGCTTTACCAGCATCATCAACAGCCGCGTTAGCGATACAAAGAGCACCCAGCGTGGAGAGCGGGGACGTATCAACTACGTGTGCGCCGATATCAATAGAAGATGCCAACGCGATAGCCGCATTTGTATCTCCCAAAGTACCTACGCTTTCCAGCAAACCAGGGAGCATGCTGAGGAACATCGGCATAACTACGCCAGAGGAGCTGGAGTATGCGGAAATCAAACCTGCGATGAATGCTACGACTGCATTGACCGTCGTTCCGTTGGAAACAGAACCGATCATGTCGATCAGTGCATTCAGACCGCCGGCTTTGTCCATGATGTCGATAAGAACGGACATACCGCAAACCATAACGATAACGCCCCAAGGCATTTTCCGTACGGCTTCGGCATCATCAGCGATACCAAGGAGAATGTACGTTGCACCAATGCAGAAAGCAACAGCGCCAACATCCCATTTGAATGCGATAACGGTGATAACCAAGAATGCGATAGAAGCCAGAGTGTACCACTGTTTCATATCGAATGGAGCCGGTTTCGGAGCGATTTCATCGATGGAGAAAGAAGCATTGCCTTTAATGTTTCTCATCCATTTCAGACCGCCTACAGCAAAGAAGCCACCCCAGTTGATGATCCCCTGAACGATTTCAGAGTTCCAGTGGATTTTCCAAGCCAACGTATCGAGATATTCGGCAGGAATATTCATAACAGCTGCATTTTTAGCGATCAAACCGTTGGAGATGATACCGGTCGGAGCAAACGGAGAGAATGCAGCGCCGTTTGCAGCGCCGACGATCATCATTGTCATACACATCGGAGGCAAACCGATACGGCCAGCGAGAGCCATACCTACTGGAGCCAGCAAAGCTGTAGCAGCAATGTTGCCAGGGCCGATAGTGGTGATAACCGTTACGAGAATGAAGTAAATTACCGGCAGGAGCGCTACGTTGTTGCCAACGGAGCGTACGCAGTATGCCGATACTTTTTCCATCGTACCGTTTACCTGTGCACAGGCAAACATGAAGGTTACGCCGACAAGAATCATAAACAGGGAAATTGGCCAGCCTTTATAGATGGCGCCAACTTTCATTCCAGACCAAACAATACCGACGATGATTGCAGCTGCAACCCCGAGGATACCTACGTTAATTTCTTTAAAGCAGGAAAGAATAACGATAAATACAAGCGCTAACAATGATGCCAGCGCAGCAGCAGACATTTCCATAAGGAAAACCTCCAGTCTCATTTTAAGAGGCTCAGCTAAGCAGTTTGCAGAGCCTCTTGATTAGTTAAGCTTCTTCTTTACCAGGGAAGAGTTTTTTCAGGCCTACCGTAAAGCCGATGAATACTGCAATAACCGCAAACATTACCGGCAATGCGATAAATAGCATTGTAGTAGCCGCTTCAACTGCACTCATGATTCAGACCTCCTTATTTACCTAAAGCCGGAATCAACGCGAGGATAAGACCACCAGCAACAACAGAGGCGATCTGACCAGCTACGTTAACACCGATAGCATGCTGAATAATAAAGTTTGTCGGGTCTTCTTTCAGAGCCATTTTTGCAATAACACGACCGGACATCGGGAAAGCGGAGATACCGCAAGCGCCGATCATCGGGTTGATTTTCTTCGACCGGAACATGTTGAGCAATTTAGCAAAGAGAACACCGCCAACCGTATCGAATACGAAAGCAACTGCGCCGAGGATCAGGATCTTCAAAACGTCGAAAGTCAAGAAACGTTCAGCAGTCATCGTACCGCCAACAGTGATGCCCAAGAGAAGAGTTACCAAGTTGGACAATTCATTCTGTGCACAGTTGGAGAGGGAATCCGTAACGCCGGATTCTTTCAGCAAGTTACCAAACATGAGGGCACCGATCAAAGCTACAGAAATCGGAGCTACGATACCAGCAACGATAACGATCATAATCGGGAACATGAATTTAGCCATCGGGGAGATCGGTTCTTCACCTTCATAACCCATGCGGATGGAACGTTCGTGTTTCGTCGTGAT
>UREG01000023.1 GCA_900546795.1 uncultured Veillonellaceae bacterium
TGTATACACTCTTTTTCTGGCATTCCAGCGATTGTCTTCTTCTTTATCGATTGCTTTCTGTACTGCTTCCGCCTGTTCCTGCGTAATCCGTCCTTCGGCTACATACCACTGAAGCGCCCGTTCATGCCGGGAAGATCTCCGTCCGCCTTCATGTGCCGATACCGGCATTACCTGTTCCAATACCGCTGTGCTAATGCCGGCTTTTTTCGCCAGCTTATCCCGCTGCGCGTTCCTGTCATATTTTTTCATATACTCCCGCCGTTCCGACGGCGCCATATCCCGCAGCTTTTCCCGTTCTTCCCAACGCTCTTTGCGCATGTCTTCCATCGCAGCCAGCAGCGCATCTCCCTGCTCTTTCGTCAGAATCCCCTGCCGAACCGCATCGGCTACCGCTGCCTTTCCATGCATACGCGGCCCTTCAGACGTCCGTCCATGATGTCCCCAGCCGGGCCCGTCACATTCATGACGATGACCATATCCAGAATAAGACTCTCCATCATATGCAAATGCCATACCGGCAGCGCTTACGGCAACAGCACTGACAAGTCCCATCATTACAGCTTTTTTTACCCACTTATTCATTTTATACATATCGCTCACCCACTTTTCCTAAACGTAATTCCTATCAATGACAATGCTGTCTGCCATGATAATGGCCCCATCCGCTTTCATCACAGTTGTCATGGTATCTGCCTCTGTAGCTTCTGTCATCGCCGCTTTCGCTGTAAGCAAAAACTGCACTGACCATTCCCATTGTAACTGCACCAACTACCGCTAAACATGCTGCACTTTTCAACCATTTTTTCATACCTTTACACTCCTTCGTTGTTTATGATCTCAGTATAGCAAGGCTGTATCACAGTTTTATAACAGTACCGTAGACATTTGATTCTATTTTTACCGCATCAAAAAAGAGGAGACACTGTTGTCTCCTCTTTACCTCACTATTCTAGTTCCGCTTCCGCCCGTGCCAGGGTAAAGCACAAATCCGACAATCGGTTCAGATATCGGATATTGGATTCATGAACCGCTTCTTCCTTGCGGAGCCGCCACATTTGCCGCTCTGCTCTCCGAGTTACGGTACGCGCTAAATCCAGATATGCCGCAGAAAGCGTTTCTCCCGGTACGATGAACGCTGCCAGCGGTTTTAATTTTTCATCATACTTGTCGATCATGCGCTCCAGTTCTTCAACCTGCTCCTCTTTGATATGCGCTTCCTGGTTCAGGCTGGCCACATCCGCCATCAGCATCCAAAGTGATTTTTGAATATAGTAAACATCCTGTTTTACTTCTTCATGAACAGCGGCAGCTCTGGCCATTCCCAGCACCGAATCGATTTCATCAATATTTCCGTAGGCTTCTACGCGGGCACAGTCTTTATCAACCCGTTCTCCCGTATATAATCCCGTCGTTCCTTTATCACCAGTTTTCGTGTATACCTTTGCCATTGTGTCACGCTCCTTATCTGCGATGCATTTCTCTGTCCAATGCTTCTAATTTTTCTATGCGAGCCGCCGTAGACGGATGGGTGCTGAACAGCGTCTGCAAACCGCTTCGTACGCCGCTGAACGGGTTGATGATAAACATATGAGCCGTTGCCGTCGTTGCGCCGCCGAGTACCCGATGATTGGCGTAATTTTCAATTTTTCTCAATGCATTAGCCAATGCCAGCGGCTGTCCGGAAATCCGTCCGCCCGATTCATCTGCCATAAATTCCCGGGATCTGGAAATTGCCATTTGAATTACTGCCGCCGCTAACGGTGCAATAATCGCCGTCGCCATTAAAGCGATCGGATTATTGTCTTCATCGTCCCGTCCAAAAATAGCTGCCCACTGCGCCATATTGGCGATCATAGAAATCACGCCGGCTATACTGGCCGCTACCGTGCTGATCAGCGTATCCCGATGCAAAATATGCGACAATTCATGAGAAAGCACGCCTGCCACTTCTTCATCATCGAGTATCTCCAAAAGCCCTTCCGTCACTGCTACTGCAGAATGCTCCGGATTGCGGCCTGTTGCAAACGCATTGGGTACATGAGACGGGATAATGCAAACTTTCGGCATCGGCATATCCGCATTCTTCACCAGATCTTCCACCAGCTTATATAAACTGGAAGACGGACTGACTTCACGGGCCCGATACATTTTCAGTACCACGGTATCACTGAACCAATAACTGTAGAAATTGATCCCCATAGAAATAATAAACATCACCAGCACGCCGGTATGTCCGGCTACCATATTCCCTAACAGCATTAATAATCCTGTTAATAACGCAAGCAAAACTGTTGTCTTTAATTGGTTCATAAGAACTCCCTTCCTTTTGCTATTACCAATATAGAAAAATAAATCATACTTATTATCTATTTTTCTAAATGAATAATATCAAAAAGTCAAAGAAAAATCAATGATTTTTGCAAGAAATTTACAAATAAATGGTTACTTGTCTGTATATAAAAAGCATACGGCCGTTTTTCCCGTCCCTATGCCCGCTGCTATTTTGCTTCTTGATTTTTTCTCTTCAGCACGCTTTGTATCACAGCCTGTGCAGTAGCTTTCATCGTCATTCTTTTTTTCATGCTGTATTGCCGCAGCCGTTCATATGCGTCTTCTTCCCGGATTTGATAGAGTTCCATTAAATATCCTTTGGCTTTTTCCACCAATTTTCTCGTTTCCAGTTCTTCATCAAGCTGTTTCAAACGCGCCTTTATTTCTTTCTGATGCCTAAACTGGGAAACCGCTACTTCCAGTGCGGGAAACAAGCGTTCCTGCGTCACCGGTTTGACCAAATACCCCATAACGCCGGCATCTTTTGCCCGCTCCACCACATCCTGCTGACTGTATGCCGTCAATAACAGAATGGGAGAAATTTCATCATAAGCCAGCTGCCGCGCCGCATATATTCCATCCAGCACCGGCATCTTTACGTCAAAAAAAGCCGCATCCGGCTGAAGCCGGCGCACCAGCTCTACAGCGTCTGCACCGTTCCCGGCTTCCCCCACAATTTCATGTCCCGCTTCTTCGAGCATCTCCCGAATATCCATGCGAATCAACGCTTCATCATCGGCAATAACGATCCGATACCCCATGTTATGTCCCCCTCTTACTCAGCCGGCACATCGATATATACGGTTGTGCCGGACGGCTCGTTCCCTTCATACCGCACCGTACCGTGCAATTCTTCCGTTACCAATATATGGATGATCTTCATCCCCAAATGTTCTCTCGCATCATGTTCTGCCGCCTCAGCCTGCATGCCGACGCCGTCATCTTTTATCTGCACGAGCAGGCGCGCGCCTTCCAGCTTTATTTGTACAGCAACCAGCCCTTTTTCCCGGTCTTTCAGGCCATGCAGCACTGCGTTGGTAAGCAGTTCATTCACCACGACTGCCAGCGAAGTCGCTTTTTTAGAAGACACAACGACCGGCATCCCCTGATAAGAGAACTGAATCTGCTGTCCCGGAGCTGCCAGGCTGGGCGCCAGCAAAGAAATAATTTTTTGCAGCACTTCGTCCATATCGATGACTTCTTCTTCATGATGCGATAGTATTTCATGAATCAGCGCAATGCTAAGAATCCGCTGCAGCGCTTCCTGCAGCGCCTCTTTCGCTTCAGACGATACAACCCGCCGCAGCTGCATGCGCAAAATGCTGGCAATCGTCTGCAAATTGTTTTTTACGCGGTGATGGATCTCTTTTATGACAGAATTTTTGACCAACAATTCCTTTTCTTTTTCTTTTAAAACGGTTTTATCCGTCACAATCAAGATAAGACGTTCCAATTTTCCGCTTTGCAGCAGCGGGATGCTTCGCTGTGCCAGCACCACTTTTCCATAACAGACTTCTTCGGCCGTTCCCTCCCGGCTCTGCAGCGCCTCTTTTGCCAGCGGCAGCGTCAGCCCGCTTTCATATACATACCGGCCTTCTATTTGTGATCCTTTTCCCAGCAAACTGACAATTTGTTTTGCCATCTCATTGGCATATACAACGGTGCCGTCGCCATCGACTAAAATGATCCCGTCCTGCAGTGATAAGCTCTGATACAGCACCTCTCCATTTTCCTGCGGGATTTGAAGCGCCATAAACGCCGTATCCGTCAGCATCCGACTGTGCGCTTCCTCTACAATACCGGAAAATGCAATGACCGCAATCACTGCCCCCGCATTATCCACAAACGGATACGCCAAAAACGGTTCTGTTTTTCCATACCGCCGTTCCGCCGCTCCTATCAGCGGAGTACCCGCTGCAAATACATAATCTGCCAGCGGCTCTTCTCTCGCCGGCACCAGCATTCCGATATTGCGGCCTACGCCGCTGTACCGTTTCAGCAGAGGCGTTGCCGCCGCTGCAATCAACAGCATATTTTCTTCTTTTCCACGGACAAATACGGTAACGTCCCTCTGAGACAAATCACTGGCAAACGGCAAGACCGCACAGCTTTTTTCTAAAATCTGAATCTGTACGGAAGATAGCCGGCTCCCATCCCGGCACAGCTGATAGAATGCAGTATTTCCCATATCAGTATTGTCCTATGGGAAGCGACGGTTTCGCATTCAGCGTCAAATCAGCAAATTTTTCCGCCTGCGCCATATAGTAAGCCCGGCAGCCGATCATCGCCGCATTGTCCGTACATAAAATAAGGTCCGGCATGTACAATGATATGCTGCGGTCCCTGCAAGCTCGTTCCAATGCCGTGCGCAGCCCCTGATTCGCTGAAACGCCGCCGGCCAGAACCAATTTTTTCAGGCCGTTTTCTTCCATTGCCGCCATTGCCTTTTCCACCAGAGTTTCTACGACGGCACGCTGAAATCCAGCCGCCACATCTGCATGAGAATACTCGATTTTTTTCTGTTCCTGATTATGGATATAATTGATCACCGCAGATTTCAACCCGCTGAAACTAAATTCAAAATTATGCTTTTCTATCAGCGCTTTCGGGAAAGCAACCGCGTCCGGATCGCCTTGTGCCGCCAGTTTATCAATAAACGGACCGCCCGGATAGGGATATCCCATAACGCGGGCAATCTTATCAAACGCTTCCCCGGCAGCGTCGTCTCTCGTCTGCCCTAATAAAGAAAACGTATTATAGTCTTCTACCAATACCAGCTGTGTATGTCCGCCGGATACAACCAGAGATACAAACGGCGGTTCCAGTTCCGGATGAGACAGGAAGTTGGCAAAAATATGCCCTTCCATATGATGAACGCCGACGAGCGGGATGCCCGCACCAAAACTCAGCGCTTTGGCGGCCGCAACGCCGACCAGAAGCGCGCCCACTAACCCGGGGCCGTACGTTACCCCGATATGATCGACCTCAGCCAGCGTTATCCCCGCTTCCTTCAGCGCTTCCTCGATAATCGGAATTACATTTTCTATATGATGGCGCGATGCAATTTCCGGCACAACCCCGCCGAATTTTCGATGCACCGGTATTTGCGTAGAAATAATATTAGAGCGAATGATCCGTCCGTCTTCAATAACCGCGGCCGAAGTCTCATCACAGCTCGTTTCCAATGCTAATGTATACATATCAAAGATTTCCTTTCTGGGCGCTCGGCGAAACGCAGGCCATGATAACCGCGTCTTCCGTTGGGTTTGTATAGAAGTTCTTTCTCCGCCCTGCGTCCGTAAACCCTATTTTTTTATATAACCGCCGCGCCGGTTCATTCGACTGCCGCACTTCCAGAAAAACAGTCTCTATCTGTTCCTGCCAACAGGCTTCTAACAGATGTCTTACGATTTTTTCTCCATAACCTTGCCCCTGCCGTTCCGGCATCACACCGATATTCGTGATCTGCCCTTCTCCGGCTACACACCACACGCCGGCAAACGCGACAACTGCTCCCTTTTCTTCACCGAGATAGTACCGGGCAAATTTCACATTTTTAAGATCTTCTGCCAGCGCGTCTTCTGTCCAGGGATTTGAAAAAGCCGCAGCATCTACCCGGTGTATGGCCGGCGCATCTTCCGGCATGGCGCGCCGGATCGTCAGCATGCGCCCTCCGAATGCCGTTTTTCCCACAGCACTTCGGCCTCGCTCCGCCGTATATAATAGGGAACCAGCGTACGGCAGTCTTCTATCTTTCCTTCTTTAAACCGCTGCCAGGCTGCCAGCCCTACGCTTCCAGCCCGCGGAATCACCATCGTAGGCGCCGCCGTTTCCACTAATCCGCCGACCGACTCAATTTCTTCAGCAAACAATGACGTGCCGTCACCTAAAAAAGTTACCGCTTCGTCTGCATTTCCCGCCGCTTCTATTACCTCGCTCATGGCGGTAACAGCCGTATCCTTTATCGTTTCCAGCCGGCTATTTTTCCAGCGGTACCAGGTTTCATATACATTTCCTTTTTGCGCATCTATAACCGCACAAATACAGCCGGCGATATTCCGGCAATTCCAAGCCAATCCTTCCATCGTTGGCACCGCGATCATCGGCACATTCCAAGCAAAAGCCAGTCCTTTTCCTGTCGCCAGCCCAATGCGAAGTCCGGTAAAAGATCCCGGTCCAATAGATACCGCCACCGCCTCTATTTTTTCTTTTGTCGTTTTTGTCTTTTCCATCAGCTCTTTAATATGCGGCATCAGCTGTTCCGAATGCGTCAGCCTCGTTTGTATCGTCAGTTCACCAACAAGTTTATGCGCTTCGCACAAAGCTACGCTGGAAACAAGGCTTGATGTTTCAATCGCTAATATCATGGCTTCTGCACCTCTTCTTTTATTCGTTCCCACCGTTCCTGATCCGGAAATTGAAACTCCCATCGCCGCTGCGTTTCACTTTCTTTTTCAATCCGTATGTTCAGGGTATGAGACGGCAATACTTCCGGGAATTTCTCCGCCCATTCGATCACCGTCACCCCTTGCTGTATGTAATCATAAAATCCAAGGTTCTCCAATTCTTCCGCCGTTTCCAGACGATAAAAATCAAAATGCTGCAGCGGAATCGTTCCTTCATAATAATTGAGGATGGTAAACGTCGGGCTGACCACGCACTCCTCAATCCCCATCCCATTTGCAATCCCTTGAACAAAATGAGTTTTTCCCGCTCCCAAATCTCCATAGAGAGCCAATACGCTGCCATCTTTCAGCAAAGCGCCGATACGGCGTCCCAAGTCTACCGTTTCCGCTTCACTAAAAGTCCGGCATATGTTTATTTCCATACTCTGCTCCTTTATCCGTTATGCTTCTATCGCCTCAGTCTTTACTCCAGTCGCTTTTCATAAAAATCAATTAGTCTTTATCAAAATGGTTATATCCTCTGGGCAAAAGCTGCTTTTCCGCGCCAGCTTCCCGCATCCATACTCCAACCGGCTCATGCCGACCTACCGTACCAATCGCTGTAATCTCCAGCCCCATCTCTTTGGCTTCCTGAAAATCTTCCGGTTTCATAGTAAAGACCAGCTGATAATCTTCTCCGCCGAAAAGGGCATAATCCGCCGCTGGTTTTCCGGTTTCTCTGCTCCATGCTTCCAATTCCGGACTAACGGGAATCTTATCCCGATCGATATGAAGGCATTTGTGGCTCGCCTCGGCAATTTCATTGAGTTCACTGGACAGTCCGTCGCTGATATCATTCATCGACGTAGCGCCCATCTGCCCTAATAATTCTCCCAGCAGCACCTGCGGTATCGGCGTTGTATGCGCCCGTTTAAGCGCTTCATAACCGGGAATCCCTTTTTGAAGCACTTCCAATCCGCCGGCAGAATCGCCAAGTACATGCGTCACCCCGATGATATCTCCGGTGTTAGCTCCATATCTTGTTACCGGCGATATTCCCTGCCGCAGTTCGCCAAATGCGGCTACGGTAATAACGAGCCCTTGTTTGGAGGTGACCGTATCGCCGCCTATGATATTGACGCCGAAATCACAGCAAATCGATTTAATCCCCTGATACAGTTCTTCCATATCTTCCGCTTCTGCTTCCGGCGGTATCGCTACAGATAATACGATATGCGTAGGAATGCCGCCCATCGCCGCAATATCGCTCAAATTAGAGGCAACCGCCTTATATCCGACCTGCCATGGCGACATCGTTTCAGGAAGGAAATGTACGCCTTCTACCATCGTATCAATAACCGCTATCTGCGGCGCGCCGGGCGTCGTCGTATATACCGCTCCGTCATCGCCAATCCCTACCACGACATGTTTGGGCGCGTAAATGCAGTCGTCCTTAATACGGTCAATAAACTGGAACTCACCTAATTCTTTCATTTTCATGGGAATCCCTCCTCTTTATTTCTGCCTTACTTTTTATCATACCACGAGAGAGATTATTTTTTCCAATGAACCGCCGATATTTTTTCTCTTTCTTCCGCCTCGTTCATAATATCGCCGATCGTTCCCGTATGCCGCACCGCATAGAGCATATTCTGCAATATCTGGATCCACAGTACAGCGCCGGTTCCTTCTCCTAACGCCAAATTTAAATGCAGCGGCACTTCGCTCGGCATCATCTGAAGCTGCTTCAAGGCGCTTTGCATCCCCGGCTCCCGGGAAATATGAGATACAAAAGCCAGCTCTTTGACGCCCGGATCCATTTGTTCCGCGCAGCACAGCGCCGCAGCCGTAATAAATCCGTCAATTACAAAAGGCATGCGTTCTTTTTTGCATTGCCTCATTGCCCCATATAATGCAGCAATATCAAAACCGCCGACACAGCGTATCGCATCTTCAGCAGTTTTTATCTGCGGCAGATGACGCGCTACGCCCTTTTGTATTACCTCTATTTTTCTTTCCCGCACAGCTGAAAGAGCAGGGCCTGCGCCGTATCCTGCCAGCGTATCCGCCGGCTCTTTCGTTAACGCATGCATGACCGCCGCCGAAGTCGTCGTATTGCCGATCCCCATTTCACCAAACGACAGCAGCCGATATCCTTTCTCCTTGGCAGCACACACCCGTTCTTCTCCGACAGCAGCCGCCGTTTCCCATTCCTTTTTTGTCATCGCCGGTTCTCTTAAAAAGTTACTGGTGCCTTTTCGTATTTTCCGCGGTATGCCAATCCGTTCTTCATCTCGTATTCCCACATCTACCACTTCATAAGGAATACCTCCGTAAGCACAAAAAGAAGAGATCGTCGCCGTTCCCCGCACCATATTGCGGCTCTGCAGCGCTGTAATGGATACGGGCTGCCGGATCACCGCTTCTTCTGCAATGCCATTATCGGCAGCAAATACAATATGATAGGGCTTCGCATCTTCCAAAGCTTCCTGCCATATTTCATAAAGCCGAACCACCGCCTCTTCCAACGTTCCCAAACTGTCTTTCGGCTTCGCCATATTATCTACTAACATCTGCCATTGTTCTTTCATACTATCCTCTTTTCTTTACTGCAAAAAAATACAGTCCCTCAGCATAGATACCAAAGGACTGTATTCTTATTTCTTGTGTACAGATACAAACCCGCCGCCTAAACTAGTTCGCTCCAGCCAGCGATCCAATGAAAAATGGCACACTTTCTTTTCATCAAAACAAGTACAGCGATACATGCCTGCCTCCTGTTTCATCCCTATGAGCGGCACCCAATGCCAAGTATATAGCTCCGGCTCGCCTCCGTCATTTCGATTCAAAAAAGCAATCGGCCCATCTTCTGCCAGCGCATCGTAAATAAACGCTGCGGTTTCCCGCACAGTGGGTCTGGCGATATGAAACGGGTACACGGACAGCATACGCACTTCATACAAGCCAGGCCGGCAATCATCTAAATATTGCTGCAGCCCTTCATACAGCCACCTTGTTTTATACAATCCGCCCCTGCTGGGCGTTACATAGTTCCACAATCGCTCCATGGAGTCCAGACAGTCTTTTTGCCCTGCTCGCTGCGAGGCATCTAAAATGCCGTCTCGGCATAAAATATAATCGGACAAAAAGGCGCTCGTCGTTGGCCCGCATCCCGCCCGGCGCTGCCATTCCGTCTGATACCATTCCTGATCATATCCATATACCGCTTCTCCATTTTCCTGCAAAAAAGGAAAATGCGGCTGCCGGATCTGTACTGTATTCTCTTTCATTTTACTCTTCCACTACGGTCACTTTCTGCATATGATCGCCCTGTTCGATTTCATCTACCATATCCATACCTTCGATAACCTGACCAAATACGGTATGAATCCCGTTCAAATGCGGCTGCGGTTCAAAGCAGATGAAAAACTGGCTGCCGCCGGTATCTTTTCCCCGGTGAGCCATGGATAAAGCACCGCGCAAATGTTTATGCGGATTGCCGGCCGTTTCACATTTGATCGTGTATCCCGGACCGCCCATTCCATTGCCATACGGGCAGCCGCCCTGAGCAACGAAACCAGGAATAACCCGGTGAAAGGTCAATCCATCGTAAAATCCTTCATTTATTAATTTCTCAAAATTTGCTACCGTTCCCGGCGCTTCTTTTTCAAATAACTCTATTACAATTTTTCTATTCGGATCTTTTGCCATTTCAATAATTGCTTTTTTCATATTCTGTCTCCTTTTATATTAAGCAGTATACTTACTCCAAATCCAGTAAATCCCGCACCACTTCGCCAGCCATGATAAGACCGGCCGCAGAAGGTACAAAAGAAATACTTCCCGGAGCGATTTTTCCAGTTTCTTCTTTCTCTGTCATCGGCTTTCTCGGCGGTTCTTTGGAATAAACGACCTTTATTTTCTCTATCCCTTTTTTTCGCAGTTCTTTCCGCATCACTTTTGCCAGCGGACAAACCGAGGTATCTTCGATATATGCCGTTTCAAAGCATTCTGGGTGAAGCTTATTGCCTGCGCCCATGGAAGAAATCACCGGGATTCCCGCCCGATATGCCTGTTCAATAACCGTCAGTTTCCCTGTCACCGTATCGATGCAGTCCAACACATAATCCGCGCCGCTTTTCGTAATCAGATCGGGATATGTGTCATTCGGATAGAAAATAGGATAGATCTCCACCGCCGCTTCCGGATTGACCAGTGCAATCCGTTCCTTCATGACTTCAGCCTTACAGCGTCCAATCTGCCGAACATCTGCGACTAGCTGCCGGTTTATATTGCTTTCAGCCACTTCGTCATGATCGACAAGAACGAAATGACCGATCCCGGCTCTGGCCAAGGCTTCCGCTGCAAAGGAGCCTACGCCGCCGACACCGAAAAGCAACACTTTCTTTTTTGCCAGCCGTTCTACGTTTTCCCAGCCAATCAGCCGGGCTGTCCGGCTCTTGCGTTCATTTTTCATGCCGGCATTTCAGCGGGAATCACTTCCAGCCAGTATCCGTCCGGATCTACGATGAAGTAAATTCCCATGGCTTTATTTTCATAAATAATGCAGCCCATTTCTTCATGCTTTGCATGCGCCGCTTCCATATCCTCTGTCGCAAACGCCAAATGAAATTCATTTTCCCCTAACTGATAAGGCTCTTTACGGTCATGTATCCAGGTAAGCTCCAATTTATGCACAGAGCTGCCGTCCCCTAAATATACGATCGTAAACCCTTCGCCTTCAATACGGCGCACTTCTTCTAATCCAAGCGCTTCTTTATAAAATGCTTTGCTCTTTTCCAAATCCAATACATTGAAATTATTATGTCTAAACGTAAATGTCATACTGTTCCCTCCTTGCCATCATATTATACCATGCCGCACTTCATTTTGTATATTTAGACCATTTCAAACGCCGCTTTGCTGCCGCGATCGGTTTTTGTAATCTTCAGCCGTGTATCGATCCGTTCCTGCAGTTCCGGAACATGGGAAATGATCCCTACCAAACGGCCGCCTTCTTTCAGCTCCAATAATGCCTTTAAGGCAAAGTCCAGTGTTTCTGCATCGAGCGTGCCAAATCCTTCGTCTACAAAAATAGTATCGAGATGAATACCGCCGGCATATGCCTGCACCACATCGGCTAATCCCAGCGCTAACGAAAGAGAAGCCAAAAATGTTTCTCCGCCGCTTAGCGTATTTGCCGAACGGGCATATCCGGTATAATTGTCAAATACAGCAATATCCAACCCCGCTTTGCTTCGCCGGTCTTCTCTGGTTTCTGAACGCTGGAGCATATAGCGGCTGCGGCTCATTTCTTTGAGCCGTTCATTGGCCGCCGTCATCACTTCATCGAGCAGCGCGCCTAATACATACCGTTCGAAATTAATTCCCGTATCCTTTCCCTGCGCCACTTCATACAGTCCGCCAACCAAACGGTACTGCCGATCAAGATCCTGAAATTCCTTCTGCCAGTTCAATATCTTATTTAAGCCGTCTGTCCGCTGCGCAGTCACGGCACGATACCGCGTTTCTTCCCGAATAGCCGCTTCCACAGCTTCCGCCGCCATTTTTCTCCGCCGTTCCGCCGCTTCCATATCCGGCCGTTCCGCAGCGCCAATATGCTCGGTTTCTTCCTGAATGCTCTGTTCTTCTTTCGCAACGGCTACCTGATATTCCTGGCATTCTTTTTCCCAGTCTTTAGCCTGCGCTTCCCGGCGTATCCAGGATTCACATTCCGCTTTATCAGCAAATCCTGCTGCTTGAATGCGCTCGGTCAAATCGGCATGCGCTGCTTTGTATTCTTTCCGCCGTTCTTCTATTTCTTCTTCTCTCAGCTCTTTTTCTTTAACCGCAGCTTGCCAGCGCATCTGCGCCTGTTCTTTATCCGCCTGAATTTTTCTGCTGCGGCGCTCATATTCCTCCAGACCCGCGGTCAGCTGCCGCAGGCGTTCTTTAAAGGTCTCTTCACTGCGGTAATTTTCTGGTATCTGTCCTTCCTTCTCTTCGCAGGCAACCCGATTTTTCTCCCATTCCAGCTTCGCTTTATCCCGGCTAGTCCGTTCGTCGTCTTCTGTTTGTATTGCCTGCTCCAGCTGTGTCTGTATCTGTTCTTCCCTTTTTTCCAGCTCAGCTTTTTCTCGTTCTTTTCCTCCCAAAAATGCCGCTTTTTCTTCCAGCACTTTCGCTTCCTCTGTCCAGGAACGCTGATTTTCCGGAATTTCTTTTTCTAACTCAGCCAGCCGCGCATTGCGTTCTTGAAGCATCGTCCGCCATTTTTCCCGCCGCTTCTCCGCTTCCTGCAGCGCCTGCAGCGCCTGTTCACTTATTTTCTGGGCGCTCTCTACATCGTCCCATTCCGGCAAAAACGCAGAGTATTCCGCGGCATGCGGATGATTGCAGGAACCGCATACAGGACACGGCTCTCCCTCTTTTAAGGTATGCGCCATTATAGCTGCCTGCCCCTGCAAATATATTTGGTGTAGACTATCGCTGGCCATTTTCTTCTGTCTATATTCTTCCTGCTGCTGGCTCCATATCTGTTCCGCCTGTTCGTCTTCTTTGGCGATAGCCTCTATTTCCTTTCGCGCGTCCTCTGCCTGCCGCTCTTTTTCTTTCCACAGTTTCGCCAATTCCCATTGGCTGCGAACCGATTCCGCTGCGCTGACAACTTCGCTTAAGGCTCTTTTTTTCTCCTGCAGCTGTGTTTGCTCTTTTTTTATTTTTTCCGTCCGCTGCTGCGCGGCCTCCTGCATTTTTTCTTTTTTCTGCCAAACCGCCTGCAATTCGGCTCCTTTAGCCTGCAGCAAACGCCAGGCTTCCCATACGGGCTGAACCGCAGTGAGTACCGTCAGTTCTTCCCGCTCTTTCTGCCGCTGCCCGCCTTCTTTTTCTAGTTTTTCCTGCAACACCGTCAGTTTAGCTGTTTCCTTTTCCCATGCGGCCGCTTCCGCCGTATAGCGGTCCAGCATATCCCGCAGGGCTTTTCCTTTTTGCAGAACCTCATCCGTATGCCGGCAGCTGTCTTTTAATTGCAGCGCTTTCTGCAGTTTTTTTAAATCTTGGGCCTGCGCTTCCATTTTCTCTTTTTTTGTCAGCAGCATTGCCAACGTTTGCCGGCTTCGCTCTTTGCGGATAAAATGATCTTCCAATTCCTTTGCCTGCTGATACGCTTGCTGAGCGCGTTCTCTTTCCTGACGCATTTGAAGCCCTTCTTTTTCCAATCGAACAAGCTGCTCTTGGTCCGCCCGGATCTGTTCTTCCAACTGCTCTTTGCTTTCCACGCCCAGTTCCGCCAATTTGTTCTCGGCTTGATGTACTGCAGTACTGTACTGTTCTTTGATTTCTTTCGCTTTCTGCTGCAGAATCGTTTCTATCCGGCTGTATATTTCCGTATGAAACAACGTCTGCATAATTTGCTGGCGCTCTGTAGACGTCGCGATCAGTAATTTGCGGAAATCTCCCTGCGGCAGCAGCACGACCTGCCGGAATTGTTCACAGCGAAATCCGATCAGTTCTTCTACCCGCCGCGTTACATCTTTCACCGCAATCTGCCGTACTGTACCATCTTCCATTACTTCTGACAATTCCGCCCTGGCATTTTCCCATTTCGTTCCAACGCCTCTTTTTTTCAGTACTTCCTGCGCCGGTGATCGCTCGATACGATATCTTTTTTCTCCAATTGCAAAATCAAACCGTACATACGTAGAAACCGAAGACGAGGCATAATCGCTACGCATGGCTTCTCCGCTTCGCACATCGCCGCTGGTCGCGCCGTACAACGCATAGCACATTGCGTCTAGCACCGACGTTTTCCCTGCGCCGGTAGGGCCGTAAATTAAGAAAAATTTTCTCTCTTCCAATATCGTAAAGTCCAATATCTGCTTATCTGCATAAGGACCAAAAGCGCATATTTCCAATAAAATAGGCTTCATACTTCTTCCTCCTGCCGCCAGATCCCCTGCCAGAGCCGGTTCATATACACTTGCTCCTCTTCGCTTAAAGCCTTGCCCCGCGTCTCTTGTACAAACGTACCAAACATCTCTTCTTCCGTGACTTTTCGAATATCTGCCCGCTTCGCTGTTTTGGCCTGCATATCACGTCCCGTCATTTCCAGCGCCCGGATATAGGGATATTTTTTTCGCAGCCGCGCCATCCCATCCAGCACAGGCGCGTCATCGGTAAGACGAGCCAGCAGATAGTCCTCAGACGGCGGCGCCCCATTTCCCATCAATTCTTCAAACGTGCCTTCCACGATGCGCACATCTCGTTTCGGCGTCAGCGGGATCTGTTCTCGTTTAATCGTTCCGTCTGCTCCCAGCTCTATATATTCCAGCCCTTTTTTCTGTCGGTGTTCTCCAAAAGAATATTTTAAAAGACTTCCGCTATACCGCACCGTTTCTGAACCAACGGTCTGCGGCCCGTGCAGATGTCCCAATGCCGTGTAATGAAATGGAGAAAAAACACTTCCATCAATCAAATCCGTCCCGCCAATCGACAAAGGGCGCTCTGAATCAGACGCAATCCCGCCCGTTACAAACGCATGTGCAATCGCAACTTTTCTATGACCTGCCGTTATATTTCTCAACTGATGAGAAACGATCGCTTCCATTGCCTGCTGATGGTCCCGTATCTCCCCATTTTCCAGTGCATGCCGGATTGCTGCCGGCTCTGCATAAGGGATCGGCACGAACGATACCGGCCCATGCTCGTCTTCTATCACAATCGGCGCCAATTCCTGCTGAATAGGCCCAAATACATATACACCCCTTTGCGCCAACAGCCGGCTGCCAAAGGCAAGGCGTTCCGCACTGTCATGATTCCCGGAAATAAGAATCATCGGTATCTTCAATCCTTCTGCTACACACGTAATGATTTCATCTAATAACTCGACCGCTTCTGCCGGCGGCAGCGACCGGTCATATATATCACCTGCAGCAATCAGCACATCCGGCTTGTATTCTTTTATTGCAGGAAGCATTTGCTCTTTCCATAGATAAGCTTGATCTTCCGTTAAATACGATCCATAAAACAATTTCCCTAAGTGCCAATCTGCTGTATGAAATATTTTCATGACACCCCTCCTTACTATGATATCCATTATAACAAAAAACCATACTTCTTCAAAAAGAAGTATGGTTTTCTCTTTACTTGCAGCCATAAATTTTTAGTCTTTTATTTCGGTTTTCCAATATCTGCTCAATCGTCTTTATATTCCATATCGGAACCAAATCATTAGAAACATCGACTACCATATCTATTCCATCGATACGAAGAAATGAAAAGTATCCGTCTCCGTCCCACTGCCGGATATATAACGCGTTAGGATGAGTAAGCTTTACTGCTTCATATATATTTTCCCGGTTCTTTTCTTTTAATTCTTCTTTCCAATGTACCTTACTGTATCCTTCCGGAGCACAGCGCAACCGTTCGATCCTGTTTTCCTGCACAATTTTTCCTGCTTCAATTGTTTCTACTATTCCCATTTATCTGCTCCTAAAGCCATGCGTGCATGCTTTAAATGTCGGTACACTAAAAAGCACCTGCTACAACAGTAACCGACTGCACTGATGTGTCTGCTTTTCTCACAGCCGCGCTGCCCCGCAGCGTATGCCGTGGCCGTTCGATCGCCTCCTTTGCCAATAATTTTCTATCCTCGTATTAATATATCTTCATTTTAACAATTATTGTCTTTCCTATCAATACAAATATTTATTCCCTTAATGTGCATGGTTATTTACACTATAGTAAATATGCATAATAAGTTCTATTTTGATGCGAAAAAACTATTGATTATATCTGAATTTTTATTTTCCGACGAAAAATATTTGCATATACAGGAGCGAATATTTTATATTTTTCCATTTCCTAAATTTCTTCATTTGTCCATTATATAAAGATATTTATCACATATATAACGTTTATTTACTATAAAAAGTTGTAAATATCATTCACGGTAAATATTTCTAATTTGTTTCTAATTTCATTTATTTCTTTTTGTCTGTTTTCTTTCTAACAATTATATAACTTTCTAACATGTCAACTTTTTTGATTTTATAAAGTTATATTTTATTTCCAACTTTTTGCAATAAAAAATCTTTTTGCTGGTGTATAATTATTAATATTTTTTCCATTTCATTCATAACAAAACGGAGCCTTTCCCGATATTGGCATAGGCTCCGCTTCATTATACCTTAAAGTAATCTTCTATTTTATAATGCATTATATTCTTCGTCTGTTACTTCTTCATACCAGCAGCTGGGGCCGGCACTTATATCTGCTTCAATGGAAAGATGGGCAAACCAGCTGTCTTTCGCCGCTCCATGCCAATGTTTGACTCCCCGTGGTATTTCAACAATGTCTCCAGCTATCAATTTTCTGGCTTCTTTCCCCTCTTCCTGATACCAGCCTGTACCTCCGGTAACTAATAAAATCTGTCCGCCCGGATGAGCATGCCAGTGATTTCGGCAGCCTGGCTCAAAAGTAACATGACCAATGGGAAGCCCTAACTCCGCCCCTGCCGTCAGCATCTGCAGATAACTTGTCCCTGTAAAATATTTTTCATACGCCGTATTTTTTCCGCCTTTTGGAAAAACAGTCTTGATCTCTTCCATCTTATCCACGTCCTTTCTTTTTCTTTATCCTACTCCTTACAGTCCGCTCCAAGTCAAGCGTTTTTCTTTTTCCTCCAGTAAACAAATAAGCAGTTCCCCATTCCCGGAGAACTGCTTATTTACATATTATAAGTTAGAAAAATCCAAGGTAGCAAATAAATCGTCAATCGTTTCTGCCCGGCGTATCTGTGTTACCGACCGGTCTTTATGAAGCAGCAGCTCTGCGGAGCGAAGCTTGCCGTTATAATTGAATCCCATTGCATGTCCATGCGCTCCTGCATCATGAATCACGAGAATATCGCCTTCCGTAATTTTCGGCAGCTTGCGGTCAATTGCAAATTTATCGCAGTTTTCACAAAGAGATCCGGTAATATCATACACATGATCCTGCGGTTCCTGTTCTTTTCCCATTACCGTAATATGATGGTAGGAACCATACATCGCCGGCCGCATCAGATTGGCCATACACGCATCTAACCCAATGTAGTTCTTATAAATATTTTTATGATGGATCGCTTTGGAAACTAAGTAGCCGTACGGCCCGGTAATAACGCGTCCGCATTCAAACGCTAATTGAACATCTGCCAATCCATTCGGAATCATGATTTCTTCATACAATTTGCGGATTCCTTCGCCCAATACGGTGTAGTCAACCGGCGTCTGCTCCGGTTTATATGCTACGCCGATACCGCCGCCAAAGTCAATGAATTCAACGGAGATCCCCAGCGTATTTTTTACTTCCACAGCCAGATCAAACATCATTTTTGCCGTGCCAATCAAGCCGTTCGGATCCAGTTCATTGGACACGACCATGGTGTGCAGCCCAAACCGGGTTACGCCCAGTTCCCGGCATTTTTCAAAGGATTCCATTACCTGGGCGCGCGTCATTCCATATTTTGCTTCTTCCGGCACACCGATAATCTGATTGCCGCCGTCCATCAGCGGACCAGGATTATACCGCACGCAGATCATTTCCGGCATAGGGCCGTTCTTCTGCAAATAGTCTACCATAGTGATATCATCCAGATTGATAATTGCCCCTAACTCCATTGCTTTTTGATATTCGCTGTACGGCGTATCGTTAGAAGAAAAAATGATATCTTCTCCCAAAATCCCTACTTTTTCGCAAAGCAATAATTCCGGCAAAGAACTGCAGTCCGCACCGACACCTTCTTCTTTCAGCACCTTCATGATGTATGGATTCGGCGTTGCCTTTACAGCAAAATATTCTTTGAACGACGGCGCCCAGTCAAATGCAGCAATTAACTGCCGTACATTCTGACGGATCCCTTCTTCATCATAAATATGAAAGGGCGTTGGATACACTTCAATTATTTTTTCGATTTCTTCTTTTGTAAACGGTATATTTTTTGCGTTCATTCTTCTCCCCCACTCATGTTCATTTTGATAATATTTATCTTAACAAAGAAGTGATTGCTTCGACAACTAAATAAAAAAAAAGATGTTGCAGAAAACTGCAACATCTTATGCATAAAATTCATCTTATGCGTTTTTAGCCAATTCTACATATTTTGCAAATGCAGCGGCATCATTTACAGCCAAGTCAGCCAGCATTTTACGGTTTACTTCTACGCCAGCTTTGGTAAGACCGCAAATAAAGCGGCTGTAGCTCATGCCGTTTGCACGGGTAGCTGCGTTGATACGAGCGATCCAAAGTTTACGGAATTCACGTTTTTTCGCACGACGGTCACGACGAGCATAGTAGAGAGCTTTCATAACCGTTTCATTTGCTTTTTTAAACAAGCGGCTACGAGTACCACGGTAGCCTTTAGCCATTTTTAAGATTTTTTTATGACGACGATGTGCTGTTACGCCTTTTTTTACTCTTGCCATTATTGTATTCCTCCAGTATTCGAATTAATAACTCAATCTTATGCGTACGGAAGCATTTTGCTTACACGTTTGAAATCCGCTTTGCTTACCAATGCAGCTTTTCTCAGATTTCTTTTCCGAGCCGGGGATTTCTTTTCCAAGATATGGCTTTTATACGCTTTATTTCTTCTAAATTCACCAGTACCTGTTGCGGTGAAACGTTTTGCCGCTGCACGGCGAGTTTTGATTTTTGGCATAATATAAGTTCCTCCTTCAATCGGTTAGCTTTTCGCTACTATGATCATGGCCATATTGCGGCCTTCTAATTTTGCCGGTTTTTCTACAGTTGCCTTGTCCTGCAGTTCGCTGGCAAAACGCTGTAACAATTTTTCACCCAGTTCCGGATGAGAAAGTTCGCGACCTCGGAACATGATGGTTACTTTTACTTTGTTTCCGTCTTCCAGAAAGCGCTGAGCAGCTCTCATTTTTACATAAAAGTCATGATCTTCGATATTAGGACGAAGCTTCACTTCTTTTAATGTAAACACTTTCTGTTTCTTTTTGGCTTCTTTTTCCCGTTTCTGCTGTTCATAGCGGTATTTACCAAAATCCATGATACGGCATACCGGCGGTTTTCCATTCGGAGCCACTTCGACCAGATCCATGTGCCGTTCTTCCGCCATTGCCAATGCATCGCGGACGGACATGATGCCAAGCTGTTCATTATCGCTGCTGACTACGCGGACTTCGCGAGCGCGAATTTCTTCATTGATGCGAGGGGTATCCTTGCCTATGATTGTCACCTCCAAAAAAATAAGACGGATAGCATCAGCCACCCGTCTTCACACGTTCTATTCAACCTTAGTAGCTCTTGCGGCCTTGTAAGGTGAGAAGCGGATGGCTTCTGCTTTACTAATACTTGAGTATTGTATCAGTTTATCCATCTTTTGTCAATCATTATTTTGTCCCATCCGGCAAAGACCGATGTCCTATGCCTACGGTTACTTCATTCAGATGCATGACGCCGACACCGCAATAAATCGCTACGCACAGATGCTCTTTATACCGAGCGATGCCAATTTTACCGCCTACATTGAGCCCCATGCATTTTACCTTGATCTGCTCCAATGCTTCCTGAGCAGCACCGACAACGGCCCCTTCCCCCAAATGATCTTCTGCTACTACACGCTGCCGCTGCGCCGCTACTACGGCGTGTTCCAAAATTTTAGCAATGGAAGGCAGAAACTGCCCGCCAAAATCTACGGCTACAGACCGCATTCCCGCTGCTTCAAACGTGCGGCGCATGGCCTGTTCTTCTTCCCGGGTCGCGGTCAACGCCAACCGCAGCGCGGCCCGGCCTACTTCAACACTGGTCAATACTTTCATCGCAGCCTCTTATTGTTTACGGCTTACAGCCAATTCTTTTACTTCTGCAATGAATTCTGCCACCGGTTTTGCCCCCAGATCGCCTTGTGCCCGATCCCGAATAGCCAGGCTGTTTGATTCGACTTCTTTATCGCCAATTACGCACATGAACGGAACTTTTTCCAGCTGCGCTTTTCTGATTTTGTAGCCGATTTTTTCATTCGAACGGTCTACTTCTACCCGAATGCCGGCTTTCCGCATCTGTTTGCGCACTTCTTCTGCGTATTCCATATGTTTATCTGTGATTGGCAGCAGTTTTACCTGTACCGGCGACAGCCATACCGGGAACGCTCCTGCATAGTTTTCTATCAAAATACCGATAAACCGTTCTAAGCTGCCGAAGCACGCGCGATGAATCATAACCGGACGATGTTTTTGTCCGTCTTCGCCGATATAGGTCATATCAAACCGTTCCGGCATCTGCATATCCAGCTGAATCGTACCGCACTGCCAGGTACGGCCGATCGAATCTTTGATATGGAAGTCCAGTTTCGGACCATAGAACGCGCCGTCGCCTTCATTGATCTGATACGGAATCCCTTTTTCTTCGATCGTTTCCCGCAGCGTATCCGTTGCCAAATCCCACAGTTCGTCCGACCCCATTGCATTTTCTGGTTTCGTGGACAGTTCTACATGATATTCGAGGCCAAACAAGCTGTATGTCCGGTCAAACAGTTCGATTACTTTTTTCAATTCATCTTTCATCTGGCTCGGCAGCATGAAGATATGCGCATCGTCCTGCGTAAAGCTGCGTACCCGGAACAGACCATGCAGCGCACCGTGGAGTTCGTGACGGTGTACCAAGCCTAATTCAGCAGACCGAATAGGAAAATCACGGTAACTGTGAATACTGTTTTTATACACGAGAATACCGCCTGGGCAGTTCATCGGTTTAATCGCAAACGGCGCTTCATCAATCGTCGTAAAGTACATATTTTCCTGATAGTGATCCCAATGGCCGGACTGTTCCCATAAATGACGGCTCAAAATAATAGGGGTCTTGATTTCGTCATATTCATATTCATCATGGAGTTCATGCCAGAATTTTTCCAATTCGTTGCGCAGCACCATTCCTTTCGGATGGAAAAACGGGAATCCCGGACCTTCTTCCTGCAGGCTGAACAAATCCAGCTCTTTCCCCAGTTTACGATGATCGCGCCGTGCGGCTTCTTCCAAGAGTTTTAAATATTCTTCCAGATCCGCTTTCTTTTCAAACGCCGTACCGTAAATACGCTGGAGCATTTTATTTTTTTCATTTCCCCGCCAATATGCCCCTGCCAAAGACTGCAGTTTAAAGGCTTTTACTTTACCGGTAGACTGCACATGCGGACCTGCGCAAAGATCTACAAATTCTCCCTGCCGGTATAAGGAAATGCGGGCGTCTTCCGGAAGTTCTTCAATCAATTCTACTTTGTAGATTTCGCCGGCTTCTTTAAACAGTTTCAAGGCTTCTTCCCGGGAAACGATTTCTCTGGTAAGCGGCAAATTCTCTTTTACGATCGCCGCCATTTCCTTTTCGATTTTTTCCAGATCGTCCGGAGTAAATACATGCTCGGTATCAAAGTCATAATAGAAACCTTTTTCGATTGCCGGCCCAATGGCAATTTTCACATCGCCAAATAAGCGTTTTACTGCCTGCGCCATAATGTGCGACGCAGTATGGCGCAGCGCATCTTTGCCGCCCTGATCTTCAAATGTCAGAAATTCTACGCTGCTGCCGTCTTCTATCGTTTCACGAAGATCCGTTACTTCTCCGTTTACTTTCGCTGCCAATACTTTTCTTGCCAAGCTGTTGCTCAATTGCTCAGCGGCTTCCAATAAGGAAATTCCGTCTGCAAATTCTTTTGCAGATCCGTCTTTTAACATGATTTTTGCCATTTTGCTGCCTCCTCTTTCTAAATAAAAAAACACCTCTCATCCCATCAAGGGACGAGAGGTCATTCACGCGGTTCCACCCTAATTGCTTTTCAGCATCTCCAATGAAATATAACGGTTTCTCCCGGGCCGGAATTTCCGCCGGCCGATTCAAAGGCGGTAATCTATTTCTGCGGATAAGATAGTTCCACCAGTCTATCTCTCTCTGTAATCCACGATAAAATACATCATGTCCTTGTCATCATCTTTCGATATATGTGCATTATATAGCGTAAACGAATATCTGTCAAGCAAAGACAGGCGGCTCATCCAAAAGAGTAACTTCAATCGGAAGCGACCGCAATATTTCACGCACCAATTCCTGCGTCCCTTTTGTGGACCGCACTTTGGCAATGCCCTCTTTGCCTCTGAGCGTCGTTACCACGCCCAAATATTCGTATCCTTCTAAAATCCGAGTAACATAGGTAATATGCGTCGGCTCTACTTGAAAATATACTTCTTCTTTCACGCTTTCACCTTCCGTCGCATCATAGAATACGGTTCAATAGGAACCTCTATATAGATTCCGACCTTCTGCTGCGGATGAGGCGCTACCGTTATCGGCTGTCCCTCTTCATCGATCATTTTTTCAATGGTATGGCGAATCAGAGCGCCCTTAGGCTGCAAAAATTCCACTTCGTCTCCCACTTTAAAATTATTTCTCTGTTCCAAATACAGCACGTGCCGCTCTTCATCATACCGTTCTGCCAAGCCAATAAAATCGTGCGTCTGCGTATTGCTGGAATGGCTGTATACCTGACTCGTTTCATCAGCCCGTTTGACAGAAAAGCCATCTGTATACGGCCGGTGAGAAATTTTTTCCAATTCCTCCAGCCATTCTTGTTTGACTTTCCAGTTCTCCGGATCTTTTTCATAGGCATCCATCGCTTCCCGATATACTTTTACGACGGTTGCAACGTAATGCACGCTTTTCATGCGGCCTTCAATTTTCAAGCTGCATAACCCGCTCTGGTAGAGCTGCGGCAAAAACGGCAGCAGACACAGATCTTTGGAATTAAAAATGTACGTTCCCCGTTCATCTTCCATCACCGGATAATATTCGCCCGGCCGGTTTTCTTCTACAATGCTGTATTTCCAGCGGCAGGCCTGCGTGCATTGACCGCGGTTCGCATCTCTTGTCTTAGTAAAATAATTGCTCAGCAGACAGCGGCCGGAATACGATATGCACATGGCGCCATGCACAAATCCTTCCAATTCAATGTCTACCCGATCGTGGATCTCTTTTACATCGGCCAAGCTGACTTCCCGTGCCATAACAACACGAGATGCGCCCATTTCTTTCCACGCTTTGACAGCCATATAATTTGTCGTACTGGCCTGCGTGCTGATATGAAGCGTTAAATTAGGCGCCGCTTCTTTCGCTATCTGAAATACGCCCAGATCCGATACCAGCACGGCGTCTACCTGGATCGATTCCAGAAACTGCAAATACTCCGGCAAGCCGTTCAAGTCTTCATTATGCGGAATAATATTTACCGTAACATATACTTTTTTTCCTCTTGCATGAGCAAATTCTACCGCTTCTTTCATTTCTTCATTCGAAAAGTTTCCGCTGTACGCTCTGAGTCCAAATGCTTTTCCGCCCAGGTATACCGCATCTGCGCCATACCGAAACGCCATTTTTAATTTGTCCATATCTCCTGCCGGAGCCAATAGTTCCATTTTCATTCTGCTTTTCCTTTCCATCTGGTCCATGCCAGACCGTCCCCATCCCGATAAAGATGCGTCTTCATACGGGAATCTGTCGTTATCATTTCTATATATTCTCTCAAGCGATACACAATCGTCCGATAGCGGTGAGAGATCTCGCCATTTCCTTCCACCATGCCGCGAAAAAGAACATTATCTGCCATAATGACCGCCTCACCGGCAAGCTTTGGCAGCAGCTGCTTCAAATACCGGCTATACTGCCCTTTAGGCCCGTCCATAAAAATCAAATCAAACGGCCCGTCCAGTTTTTCAATCCATTCTTTGGCATCGCCCAGTTTCAGGCATATCTTCTGCGAATACGCGCTTCTTTCGATATATTCCCGCGCCTTGTCATGCCGATCCTTGTCTATTTCTATCGACCATATCTGACTATCTTCCGGCGAGTGCTCCGCCAAAAGCAGCGTTGAATAGCCAATCGCCGTACCGATTTCCAAAATCCGCTTCGCCCCGGCTTCCTGTATCAGCCGGCAAAACAAATCCCGCTCTGTTTCCCGTATGATCGGGACTCCCCATTGCTCTGCATAGGCTTCCATTTCCTGATACAGCGTTTTCACAAACTTTCCACTTCCTTTATTTTTTCCAAATGTTCTTCATACGTTCGGCTGAAATGATGTTTGCCGTTTTTATCGGCCACAAAGAAAAGATACTCTGTTTCCGGCGCATCCAGCACCGCTTTCATTGCCGCTTCCCCGGGATTGGCTATCGGCCCTGGAGGAAGGCCCGCATGAATATACGTATTATACGGCGAAGGGATCCGCGTATCTTCCAAGGATAACTCCGCTTTAGGATATCCCAATATATACTGAATGCTGGCGCACGACTGGAGCGGCATATGGATTGCCAGCCGCTTTTTGAATACCGCCGCAATAATATACCGATCTTCATCGACCTGCGCTTCCCGTTCTACCAAAGAAGCCAGCGTAACAAATTCATATACCGACATTCCCTGATCGGCAATCTTCTTTCGCATGTCCGGCGTCAATTTTTTATCAAACGTATCCAGCATCGTCTGAATCAGCTCGTCCGGCGGCTGATCTTCTTTTAATTCATAAGTAGCCGGAAATAAAAAGCCTTCTACCCAATATCCGAGATGCGTAGTGTCCGGCGGCGTCATATACGCATAAGGTGCTGCGTAATGCCGGGCAGCTTCTTTAAAACGGTCCCGGTTCATGATCCCCTGCCGTTCCAAGGCTTCGGAAATACGAGCGACAGAGTAGCCTTCCGGAACGACTAATTTAATTTCCTTGTCTTTTCCTTTTTGCAGCGCCGCCAATAATTCCTGCATGCTCATTTTTCCATTGAGCTCATATATCCCTTTCTGCAGTTTATTCGCATTTCCGGTAGCCGCCTACCCCCTGTCCCGCAAGGATCTGTTCGGGCGCAATGTCTTTATCAGCC